>DAOVDS010000017.1 GCA_030669415.1 bacterium | reverse complement strand
GTGAAGCTTACTGTTCTGGGGCCGGCAACACTGTTCTTCGAGCACACCAGGAGGGACTACTACGCGGCGGAGTATTCAGTTGAGGGACTGCCAAATATCCTGAGGCGAATCAGGGGAAAGGACGCCAGAAAATTGTACAGTCAAAAAGGCAATGAGACCTATGTGGAGGTGAAGAATTCGCCAGTGCAACCCTATTCTGACTGGGTGAAGGCTATTCACAACCTGAATCTGCCTTGCCGAGGACCAAAGCGTAGAATCGAGTTTGGTGATTTATCAGATGGCTCTCGAATTCTTTAGACACGAGTACAACGCAAAGAAACTTGCCGGAAAGAGTCGAAAAGAGTAGCCTTTTACAGAAGGTAGCGACGAAGCTCGCTGAGGTTGTCTTGAAGGCGCCGGCGAGATAGAGAGCGTCAAATGTCTGGCTTGCCCCGAATAGGCTAAGGTTAAGATGTTTGAAAACATACGAAACCCAGAGATAAGAAAGAGAAGGGAGTATTTTGCCGATGTGTACAAGCAATTCTGCAAGACTCTCCAGAGGAAATGCATAGAATACGGCGCCCCAGAAGGGCTGGACCAAGCAATCTGCGGCGTCATCTTTGGCATAAATGAATATGAATACTTTGGCGGAAACATTCCTTATGAAACATATATTGAACAAGACCCGAAGTGGCTCCCTCAAATAAGGCTAATTGAAGGTTATCAAACTGAAGTGGAAGTTCTGTGCGTGAGAAGCAGTATCATGGAATGTCTCGTAGGAGCATTAGAAAGGAGAGTGAGTTCAAAGGAGGATATCAGGGATTACGGAATTAAGCTGGAGAAAACAGGGCTGACAGACTTAGACTACGGGTTCCACGATGACACAATGATGTTAATTGCAGATTGCCGTGACAAGTTCAGACGCCATGTGGAGACCAGAATGGGCAATCTGACACGATCGTACGAAGAATACATCAGAAGAGACTTGGAGCATGCCTTTACCAAGAACGAGCCTGCGAGTTTCGAAGAAGCGCGACGACAGCAATACTTGGACAAAAGACGGCGCCTAATCTCGGAAATGCAGTTCATGAGGATACAGGCTTACAAAGCATTCCTGCAGGACTTCGACTTAGCGTACGGCACAGCAAGAGAGGCTTTCGAGGATGTTCTTCAGAGAAACAGGAAAGAGATAAGTAGACTGTTTGCTATGCTGGAGCACGGCGGCGCAGAATGAGATACGCACTACCGGCAGACATACAACTCCCACTCACAGCCCCTGAGCACTATGCATAGTGCTCAGGATGAGGTAATCGTCACACTATCGTGTATGGGTGAACTGGAGGCTGATGTGCCTGTGTTAGCTAGCGACATATCGTCTGGTGAAGAACTCATCCGGTCATTTCGCGGGCTTCTGCCCTATCCGCTCGAGTGCCCAGAAGGCATGAATCTCGACATTCTCGTCGGAGTCGTGTGTCAGCTCCTTTAGCACCTCAACCGCTTTTGCGGCTCCTTGACCGATCTGACCAAGTGCCCACGCCGCACGCCAGCGTACGTCTGGGTCGTGCTGCTTCAGAGCCGTCATTAGCGTGTCAACCGCCCGTGGGCCAACGGTGCTCAAGGCATCCGCCACGGCGGCCCTTTGCCGCATGTCGGAGCCTGTGAATATACGGAACAGCTCTTTCAAGGCTGAACCGATATCGTGATGCGTCGAACAGAAGGCAAGCGCGCATCCCTGGCGAATAGCAGGATCGTCTCCCTTGCATCCATCAATAAGATAGGGGAAAGCCTTCTCACCGAGGGCTGCAAGTGAATTGACAGCGTCAATTACTATTGGATGCTCAGTGTCTTTCAGGGATTCGATAAGGCGGGGGATTACCCCAGGCACAACAGCAGACAAAGGCCCCATGGCTTTAACGACTTTCTTGCGGACAGCGGGGGAATCATCTTTCATGGTTTCGCACAGCCCACTGAATGCTTTGGCTATCTTGTCCATGAGGGCCTTCGCGTCATCTCCTGTGGGCGGTCTGCTCTTTCCGTGGAAGATGAACCTGTACTCGCCTATCCTAATCCTGTCTCCGTATTTGAGCGCGCAACGTTTTACAGGTTCGTCATTAACGTAAGTACCGCTCTTCGTTCCAAGGTCTCTTACCCAGAAAGGCACGCCAAAGAATTCAAACAGAGCGTGAACGGGTGCAACCGAAGGACCATGTATGACAAGGTCACAGGTGCTGCCATCGTCCCCGACTAGGAACCAGTCCTTCCTGCGCAGATCAAAACGATATGTGCCCATGCGGATTTTATCCGGCTTGAGCTCCGGTATTAGTGTATTAGCGGTCAGGCGCTTCACCCGCTGAGCATCGTTGATTGCCGACACGAACAGGAACCAGTCATCGCCGCCCAGGCAAATCTGGTCCTGGTGCTTGATTTGGCAAGTCGATATCTGCTTGCCGTTCACGTAGGTACCATTGGCCGTGACCAAGTCTGTTATGAGCCACCTGCCATTGGCATATCCAAATTCGGCATGATTGCGGGGAACTGCCCTGGATTTGATACGGAAGCCGGCGTACCCGCCTCTGCCAATGGTATAGCGACAACCTCGACGGCAGGAAGGTGGAAAACAACTCCTGCATCAGACCCTTTGTAACAGATAAGCTTGTCCACAGTGCAATTCCTCAGCAGCCAAATGCGTAACAATCCGCGCCGTTGATTCCCTGCCGTTTACGTCCCACCTTCTTCTACAGCAGCCCGCGCGCATCCTCAACACTGGGGGCGATGTAAAAGAACGTCATGAGTCCCAGCTTTGTGAGCATCGCTATGATATTCTTGCGTACGGCAACCAGGACCATCTTGCCTCCGGTCTGGCTGCATAAATCTGCATACTTGATGACTGTCGCAACTCCAGTGCTTGAGATGTATTTCAGCCCTGACAATTCCAGTATGATTGAGTTATGACCTTGCGTAATCAACGTTTCCAAGTGATCTTCGAACTCTGAGGCATTCGATGAGCTCAACTGTCCCCGTATATTAACGACCGGGACTTCCATCATGCCCTCAATCTTCTACAGAAGTTTCAACGCATCATCAATGTTGTCTGCAAGTTCAAAGAACTTATGAATACCCAGCAACTCGGTAACCATCATCACCTTTTTTGACATGCCAACAAGAACCATCTTGCCGTTCTTTTTAGAGCAAGCATCTGCATATTTGACGAATGCACCCATACCCGTGCTCGAGACGTACCTGAGTTCGGATAGTTCGAGGATGATTGAGTTGTGGCCCTGCTTGAGCAGGGATTCGAGATGCATGCTAAACTCCGGAGTGTTCGACGAGTCAAGCTGGCCGCTTATTTTCACCACAGGCACCTCGCCAACTCCTTGAGGAGATACAGTCACTTCTGATTTCTGTCTCTTCCTCAGGGCCTGGCGGTGGTAGACCGCTGTTACACAGTTTCCCTTGTTGTTGAAGCTCAAGCGCGAGGCCAGTTTCTTAGCGGCGGCAAGTCCGCGGCCGCGGCTACCTTTGTCGACCGCGTCCAGTTTACATTCCTTGAGCACCTTCTCATAGTCGAAGCCCGGTCCGTTGTCCTCTATCTCGCACTTCAGGTAGCTGCGGGAGATGCCAAGTTCTACCTCGATTCGAGGTTCAGCAGCACCCTTGCAGCCGTGCTCGATAGCATTGTCAACAAGCTCTTTGACCATGAACACAACTTCCATAACCTGGTTGGAGGTGTAATCCAGTTTCGGGAGTCTTGACTCAAGCACATTAACAATGTCGTCCGCACGTTCTCGCTCTTCGGGTGAGAATGAGAACTGGATTACTTCAGGGCCTGCATCCGAAGCATATTTACCACGTGAGGCTGCTTGATCGAAAGCCTGGGCTGCAGCTCTCTTCTGGAACATCGATGTCCGACCTGCCGACAACTCATCGACAAGCTTCTTGATCGCTTCCTTCTCTCTCTTAATCTCCTCGTGGTCCCCACCTTCGGAAGAGTCGAGGAGGTCCATGGCTCTGCGCAGACGCCGAATTGCGCCCGGGGTGTCACCCTTGCTCGCCATCTCCAGTGCCTCTCGCTTGGCCTTGGCGGATTCGGCAAGGTAAACCACGCGCGCTACTTCTGGAGCCCGGTCGCCAAGTTCGCCGTCAGTCAGCGTTAGGTGTAATGGATAGACGTGCATGCGTGGTCCGAACTTTCCGCGTACTGCGTCGTAGCGAATTGTCACTGAGCCTATCTCTGTTTCAACATCACCCTCGTCTCCTGTTTCACTATTCAGGTGAGCAGGGATGTCTATTTTGAAGAGCAGTTGGCGAAAGTCGCGTTCAAGAACATCGCCAATGTACACAACTGCTGTCCTGTCTTTGCGTTCAACCTGCAAGTCGGTGAGAAGCTCTGGCGGAGCGAAGCCCTCATCCAGCTCAAGACTCAGCTCCAGGTTCTGCCCGAACACACGGGCCAGGTTGGAGAATTCCTTCACAAACACGCCTGGCGCTTCGTCGGGGCCGCCCACGAAATAGAATGCACCACCTCCGCTCTGTGCTATTGCAGCAAGATCTTTCTCGTTGAAATGTTCACCAACGCCGATCGTGGTGGTTGATATCCCTCTTTCCAGAGCGTCGGTCGCTATCTCGACGAGCGCTTCCTGTTCCGTGACGCCTTTGTTTGCGAGCCCGTCAGTCAGGAGGATAGCCCGGTTGATGAAGTCTTTGTCAAGATGCTGTTGCACGAGTCCAAGACCTCTCAGCCATCCTGCCGACAGGTTAGTCGAGCCTCCGGGTTCTATGGAGTCAATGCTGTTCTTTGCTGTGTCCCTGTCCTCAACAGGCCCGTGTGGCACGACGACCGTAACGCGGTCGTCGTAGGCCACCACCGAGAGCATATCGTCAGAAGTAAGGCGGTCTATCAGGGCCTTGGCCGCGTACTTGGTGTACTCAAGTTTGTCGCCACCCATCGAGCCGCTTTTGTCCAACATAAGGGAAATGTTCAGAGGCTTCCTTTCTTGCCCGCCTTCCTCCGGCCACGTTTCCATGGAGACGAGCAGGTGAGCCGTGTGCGCAGCATTCCTGGGCAACCGTTCATACTCAAGCAGGCAAGATACTTCCACTACGTGTCCTCCCTCGACCACTTTGCTGAAGTAAGGATACCAAATTTGCCTGACTTGCGTCAAAAGGAACTTCGCCCGCTGGCTGATAATATGCCAAGGACACATCCGTGGTGCGTTCGCTGTTTGCACCTACTTGCACAGCCTTGCCAACGCGAGTGCTGACGTTAAGCACAAAATCGGGTACAAGACATTTTGCTTGAGTCATAACTCCTTTCCTGCTAATATCTTGCCGTATAGGGGCAACAGATTGCTAATCTGTCGCAAACCTCTTTGACGCCAATACCTGGCGTCGGTGGCGTTCCAAAGCCCCACCGTTCATCAGTGGGGATAAATCCCGCGGAATTGGGGTGGGTTACACTCACTCGTGAAGTGCTATAGGTATAAAAGGTACAGGCGGTTTCATGGAATCGCTTAATTCGCTCACGGGACAGAGCTTCCGGCTCCCGACCGAAGCCGAGTGGGAATATTGCTGCAAGGCGGGCACGGCAATAGACTGGTCTTACGGGAACACTGAGGATGGGGCTTACATGTGGTACAGTCCGAATTCCGGAGGCGAGACGCACGAAGTAGGGACAAAACTCCCGAACCCCTGGGGACTCTATGACATGCACGGCAATCTATGGGAGTGGTGTCAAGACTGGTATGATGGCACCTACTACCAGTATTGCGTTGACAATACCATAACTGATGACCCTCAGGGACCTGCAGGGCCTCTTACCAGTGCCGTGCTGCGCGGCGGCTGCTGGGGCAACAATGACAACGGCTGCCGTTCTGCGTTCCGCGACGGGGACGACCCATCTTACAGGGACGACGGCAACGGATTTCGCTTCGTCAGGAGTTCCCAATGATATCTTTTGTTTGGATTCTTAATTCTACAATCTGGGAATACTGATTTAAGAATAGGAGCACTTGACTGAAATTACCGTGTGAGTTTGGGGATACATACTTGAGGAAGAACTCGGTTATGGCGGTACTGATTGGCTTGATGACACCTGGCAGTACTGGCCGTAGGATTCACCGGATGATTAACGCGACAGCCGCGCCGTTCACGGCGCGGGTATTTAGCCGGCAGACTTGTCTGCCGTGGGATAAACAACACGGCAGAGACGCGGCAGACGAAATACAACGGCAGACAAGTCTGCCGGCTAAATGTGAAACGGGCCGGGTGAATGGGGGGAAGATGGTAATTGGGCTTCATGTGGTGTTTTGCGTTTACGGATTCTGGCTGCCGAACGACCCGCGTGGTTCGTGGTCGGATTTTGTCGGTGGTCGGGAAATATTCAAATACGGACCGGCGACGAAAACAGATACGAGACGCTCCGTAGCAGGCACGGCGCATGACAGGGGATTGCGTCTGAACCAGAAAAAAGGGTTGAAATATCCGCCGGTGCGTTTGTCAGAAAGGCAGATTGCGTTGATTGGCGATGGTTTTGCACGCGCGTGCGAAGAATGGGATTACGTTTTTTATGCATGCTCGATTCTGCCGGAGCACGTTCATTTAGTGGTTCGCCAGCATAGCAGGCCGACAGGGCGAATTGTCGGACACCTCAAGGCGAGAGCGACGCGGTCGCTTGTCGCGGCCGGGATATGGAAGCGAGATAAACGGCCGTTATGGTCTGAGGGGCATTGGAAGGTTTTTTTGAATACGCCGGAGGATGTCACGAGAGCGATTCGTTATGTCGAGTCTAACCTGGAAAAAAAGCAGCGATGGCAGTTTGTTGCGCCATTCATTTAGCCGGCAGACTTGTCTGCCGTGGGATAAACAACGCGGCAGAGACACGGCAGACGAAATACAACGGCAGACAAGTCTGCCGGCTAAATGTGAAACGGGCCGGCTAAATGTGACACGTGGCTGTACTGGCCGTGATTAAGAAGGCAATAGTTAGCCGGCTGGCTTGCCCGCCGAGTGATAAACAACGCGGCGAGTAAACTCGCCGACTAACCGGGTGGAGAAGTACATCCCGTGATTTGGGGAAATGGGGAGAAGCGTTTGACGGATGTTTGAATTTGCTGTATACTTGGGTGTAGATAAGGAATGAGGCGCTGTAGATGAAATTCAGTAAACTGGTCAGGCTTTTGCAGAAGAACGGCTTCAAACTTGTGAGAGAGAAAGGGTCTATCCGCTATTACGGTAAAGATAGCTGGGACAAGTTGATTCGCATAGATTATCATGGTCGAAAGGAAGTTCCTACCGGCACCTGCAACGCGATACTGAAAGCCGCCGGTGTGAAAGGAAAGGAGTAACTGATATGGTTGACCTGGAATACTCACTGGTGATAGAAGCGACAAAAGACCCCAATTACTTCGGCTTTTATTCGCCTGAGCTGGAAGGATTCTCTGGCATAGGTCATTCTGTAGAAGACTGTATCTATGAAGCGAAGTGGGGAATGAAAGAGCATGTCGAACTCCTGAAGGAGAAAAATCTCCCTGTGCCGCCGAAGAATCCTAATCCGACAATTATAATCCAGAACGAAAAACACTTACAACCCACGACGCCATAGAACCGCAATTACCTGCCAGTGTATTGATTGTGGTTGCCAGAAAGAAATTCAGAGTTAGGTGCGGTTAGAGTTCCCGGTAGCGGCGCGTGGGAATACTGGCCGTAGTGGTGAATATCTCCCGTGATTTGGGGATTTTAATAATAAAGTTGACATTTTGCTTGACAATGGGTGGAAGATGCTGTATTTTGTTAAGAGAGATTGGACGCGAAACCGGCTCGCTGGACGCGTCCCGTCGTGGTTTTAGGGGGTACAAAAAACTATAGAGTGGTAATTTGCAATGAAAAATGTTAAGTTAAATACAATTTACATAACTCCACCGGCAAAAAGGAGTTGCAAGATAACCAGATGGCGCAAGTTAAATTGCTACCCACACAACAGTCGAGTAAAATTTGTAAATTTTCTCCCATCCTATGCGCGCAGAAGCAAGATAACCACCTTAATTATTTTCCTTACACTGGCGGCGCTCTGCGGCTGCGGAATCGGGAAGCCGCTGCGGTTGAGCGAAGAGAAGGTGTTGGGGCAGGTCAAAGAGCAATATGTCACGCCACTTGCCTACGAGGTGGGTATCAGCACCTCAGTCAGTGAAATTAAAGGCAGCGAAGGCTTGATAAGCTCAACCGAGATCAGTGAAGGGGTTGCCGAAGCGCTCAACGGCTCTGTGTTCAAGGAAGCGCAACCAGGCACACGGAAGGGGCGGCACAGATTCAAGCTTGGCGTGACTGATTTCGAGCTGAAGTATGCCGGCCGGTCAGGTGCGACTGTACCCTCGATTATTTTGTGGACGCTGTCAACACCGATAGTCAGTATGTTTGTTGGGGATGAAACTTACAGCGCAATCGGCCAGCGGATACGTTATCCTGTAAGCAGGCGGGCCCGCAGTTGCGGTGTCGGGCGACAGGAGCCCGTAAGCAACTCAGTTGACGCGACCATACTGCCTGCGCAAAAACCTGACAAATAGGAAAACAAAGGGGAGAAAAGCATGAAAACAGAGAAAATTTCAACTCTTGGCAACGGCATGAAAGTTGTCACATTACCCATGCCGGAAAAGCAGAAGGCTGCGCTTTTCGTAGGCGTCCGGGTCGGCTCTATTAACGAAAACGATAAAAACAACGGGGTTTCTCACTTTACGGAACACATGCTGTTTCGGTCGAACAAGTATCGGAACTCCGACCAGATAAAGCGAGACCTTGAATGGAAGGGAATTTCCACAAACGCATTTACTTCCAACAACTCGACGGCCTTCTTCGTGAAGTCGCCGCCACATACTCTGAAAGATGCAGTCCAGATTGGTTTTGAAGCATACACGAACCTCGACTACGTGGACAAAGAGCTCGACACGGAGCGGGAGGTAATTCTCGGCGAGATAAAGAGGAGCAGGGAGAACCACGACCAGCATGTTTTGAGCAACCTTCTGAGTCCATATTTCTTCAAAGGAACGGACCTTGAAAGAACCGTTCTCGGGCCGGAGGAAGTCATCTCGAACATTTCCAGGGATGCCATGGCCGGTTTCAAGAAGAAATTCTACGTGCCGCAGAATACCGTCATCTCGGTAGTTGGCAACTTTGATGAAAACCAGGTCCTTGACCAGTTGGGGCAGACTTTCGGGAAACTTCCCGCGCAGGAGTTCGACCAGGAGCCTGCAAACACAGAAGTAGATGTTAAGCCCAAGGAACCGTACTACGAAGAAAGAGAGAATATAAAGCAGCTCTATATGGCGCAGGCGGTGAAAGTTCCTGACGAATTCGCCACAGACGAGTATTACGCCATGCGGCTTCTCAACAATGCAATCGGCAGTGGCTTATCATCGCGCATGTTCAGGGAACTCCGGGACAAACGGGGCGTCGGCTATGTGACATTTTCCATGTACTGGGGCTACCCTCAGGGCATTATCGTCTTTTACGTGGGCGGAATGAAGCCTGAGCAGTTGGATGAAGTCAGGGAAACACTCGAGGAAATCACATCGGATATTGCTGTAAACAGCCTGCCGGAAGAAGAAGCTGAAGGGGTTAGGAACAAATATGTATCCCAGCTCCAGGATTCGCTGGAATTCGTGGAATGGATAGCCATGAGTCTTTTCCAGAAGACCATGTTCGATTTGCCCATTTCGATTCTGGATGCAATCGATGGCGCCAACAGCGTCTCAGGTGACAGTCTTCGTAAAGTTGCTGATATCCACCTAACTAAACCGAGAATCGAAGTAGGGCTCAGGCCAGCATAAGAAATTGATATCTCATGTTAAGCTAAGATAAATATCATAGACCTACCCCCGGTCTTTGTGTCACCTAAAGAGTTAGATTTTATGTAGACGGACTCTACCTCTATTGGGATATTCAGGGCTATGCTGTTTTCATCCCCGCTAAATATAAGGCATACAGCTAATATGAATAATATCTTAGACGGAAAGGAGTTACGACTCAAGCAAATTCTTTTGTACCGGATTTTGTCCGTAGTATTTTAGCTACATCACCAAGGTGCAAGAACTGGCAACCGTGCTTGAAAGGGTGCGGTTGCTGGTTTATCACGGAGACCTCCTTGAATCATTAGAAAACGGAATCAAGTTCACAATGAAAGACCTCTGTCAAATTTGCATTCCGGAGATACTTCATCTTATTATTGAGTAGGCGAAGCCAACAAGGTTGGCCTGCCTTTGTCTTACATGTCGGCCCAAGAGAGGAGTCGTACAATGTACCCAAAGTATTCGTTTGGAGTGCTCGTACTTTTACTACTGGTTCTTGCTACATTTGTTGTACTTGTAGTTGGCTGCAGCGATAACGAGATGCAATCTGAAAACGTGCAGGCATCCACAGCTCCGTCTCGCAGAAAGGCAATATCTAATAAAACCGCATGGGAACATGTCATCATGCGCAGCCTTCTTGCGGACAGGTTCGTTCCTGTGGACTGCAGGTACGAGAACGCCCGGTGCGCGCAGGTCGTGGACGATATGGCGCGCACGGCGGGCGTTACGGACGACGAGGCCGAGGCGTTTGCAGAGATTGGACGCAACCTGATACTCGTGCGCGACGCCGCCAAGGAGCGGGCGCTTGCCGACGCCCTGTTTGAAGCCGGATTCCACCCCGAGGCAGCCTACCACTATCGTAACATCCTCAGCTACTATCTCAAGAAGGATGACCCCCGGCGCAAGGAGGTCGAGTCGCGCCTCGCTGCCTGCGCCAGGTACCTGCCTGAAACGACGCTCTCCTCCGAGGCCCAGCAGAAGACCGGGGAGGAAAAACAGTCTGAGACGGCGCCGGGAGAACAGGCGGAGACCGCCCAGGACCAGCCCGGGCAGCCGCAGGAGCAGGCGGCCGAATCATCCCGGAAGCAGGAAGAACAGGCGAAGAAAAAACCTGCCCGCCTGTACAACACGGTTTTCTACAGGATTGGCACAGAGTACCTGGTGCCTGTCAACGCCGATGTACTTGGCATCCCCGAGGTGGCATTTACGTATTACTACGCTGCGCGGGAGCTTGAAAAAGGCGGCTACACCGAGCGGGCAGCCGAGATGTACGGTGAGCTTCTCGAAATCATCGACAAGGCCTCGCCCGCATATACTGACCTGCACGCGAAGCTGGCGCGGCTCTATGCGAAGCAGAGCTCGAAAAAGGCGATCGAGCACTGCAACAGGGTTCTTGCCGACATATACCGCCTGGGGCCTGAGATTCTGTGCCGCAAGCTCAATTGGGATGTGTGGCGCGGGCAGCGCGTAATGTTCAGGACTCCCCGAATCGAAGCGCGGGAGATGGTCGAGAGCCCAGTCATTATGGACGAAGAAGAGCGGGTCTGGCCATCGCTCCACTGCCATTCGATTGAGCGGCTCAGTTCCGTTGAGCAGCAGACACCGCACCTGAGAAAGCCCGGCCCGACCTACTTCGGCGAGGTCGAGGCCCGCCGCAGAGCGTTCCTTCAGCGCATGTCCGCAATCCTGCCTGAGCCTGAAGAAGGCAAGCTTGACACTTGGCGCAGGATTGCCGACTGCCACATCATTGGCGGCGACTTCATGAAGGCCTTGCATCTCCTCAAGAAGATCAGCGTGTTTGAGCCTGATGCCGGGACGAAGTTCAGAATCCTCGCCTGCTCGGTCCAGGCGACGTTCCGCAACGAGGAAGATAATGAATTCAACCTGCTTGAGCCGCAAGCAGCTCTCAGGAACATCGAGGCGTTCCTGAAGGACAACCCCGACACTCCGTTCAAACGCGAGATACAGCACCTCCACGCCCGCGCACTGCTTGAGAACGAGAGGAGAGAACCTGCCCGGGACATTCTCGCATTCCTTGCATCAGAGGCGGAGTTCGAGTTTGCGCCCGATGCGAAGCTGACGCTCGACGCGCTCGAACGAAGGCTTATCAGAATCAACATCCCGCAGGCCCTGACCACCGGCCCTCACCTGCCGATAAAGGTGACGCTGCGCAACCTCAGCGAAGTGAAGTTCCGGTTCTACCGCCTGAGGGAGCACTTCCCCGTCACCGCTGATACGAAGGAGAAGAGCACCAAGCTGCAGATTCGCGAGTTCCTGAACGCCTGCAAGGAAAGGGAGCTTGAAAGCACCGGCGAAGTCACCGCCGGCTTCGCAGGGGTGGAGTTCGCCCGCAGAAAGACCTTCGATTACAACCTGCCTGTCCCGGTGCCCGGGCTGTACATAGTCGAGGCGTCCGGCGGCGGGATTTCCTGCAAATTCACCGTAATCAGAAACGACACCGAGGTAAAGGCCGCCATCCTGCCCCGCAGCGCCATCCTCTGCATCAGAAGAAAGAACGGGGGGCCCCTGCCCGGAGTCAAGATGTTCGCGGGCAAGAAGCTGCTCGGTACAAGCGACAGGGACGGCCTGGTGCTCTGCGATGAGCTTCCGGCAGTTCGCTGCGAGCGCTGCAACGGCCCGTGCCGCGGCTACAGTGCCTGCCGGGCAGACTGGCGCAAGAGGACTGGCGGGAAATCCGACAGGCCGCCCATCGAGCTGCTCGGCGCCGGGCCGGGCGTCCTCTTCAACATGAAGGCCTACACGAAGAAGGCCCCGCCCGAGGCGCCCGCGATTCACCCGCTGCTCTACGTTTACGCCGACAGGCCTGTCTACCAGGCGGGAGAGGTACTGCACTTCCGCGGCATCATCCGCATGGAAAAAGAGAACACGGGGCTGCGGGGGCGCACACGCTTTGAGGTGCTTCCCGGCGAGAAGGTGCGCATCGAGGTCAAGGATGGGTCCTCGACGCTGTTTGTGCGCCAGTTCACCACCGGCGAGTTCGGCACATTCCACGGGGAGTACCCTATCCCGGAATCCGCCGCGCGCAAGGTCTACAAGCTCACCGTCACCTACGCCAAGACATCCCAGAGCGCCAAGTTCGAGGTGCGCGACTTTGTCAAGCCCGACTATGTAATCAAGACAGTACCGGAACAGGACGGCCTGCGGGTCTTCGCAGGCTACGCCTGGGGCGCGCCCGTGCCCGGCTCGAGAATCGTCTACTACGTCGAGGACAAGAAGGGCGAGAAACCATCCGGTGAAACAGGCGAGGTATTCATCCCCGCCAAGGATGGGCAGCTTGTGACTGTCATTCTTATCAAGGGCGAGGAAGAGCTGGCAAGAAAGGCAGTCACCTTCTGGGCGCCGGTAGAAGTGCCTCGGGAGAAGCCGAAGGCTGGAAGCACCGGGCCGGCAGGCGCGGCGAAACAGAAGCCGCAGCCGGCAAAGGGCAGACCTCCCGCGGAAAAGGAGCCTGGGAAGCCTGTCGAAGAGCCTAAGTTCGCCATCTCGGCGGACAAAGACATATACCGCGCAGGCGAGGCTATCAGGCTCAAGCTCACCTGCCGGGCGTACAGCCCGTGGGAGGCGCTTGTCGTCCTCGGTGACTATTCGGCGCACGATTTCAAGACTGTGACCAGCGAGGGGGAGACCGCCACTGCGGTGTTTCAGGTCTGCGGCGCCTACGACCCGGCGGTCTTCGCGTGGGCGTTGTTCACAAACGGAACCGAGGAGCACGTAGAGAAAATCAAAATCCCCGTGCGCGCCTGTTTCCTGAGCCTGAAAATCGAGCCTGAAAGAGAGGTGTGCGCGCCCGGCGAGGACACGGCAGTGACCCTGAGAGCGACCGGCACGTGCTCAAGACCCAGGCGCGCCGAAAGCTCGCTTGCCGTCGTTGACGAGGCCATCTTCACACTGAGCGAAGACAAGACGCCAGACATCTACAAGTTTTTCTACAAGGAGCGAAAAGGCTCCTGCTCATTCACCACCTTCGAGGACCCTTCGTTTCCGGGAGAGGAAGTAGTCGCCCAAAGCGAGCTCGACCTGGCCAATTGGCGCTTCTTCAACGTCAAGGTCTCGTCGTACTGGCTGCTGTCGAACAAGAACCTCGACTCCACAAGCTGCATTGACGCCTACGGCATAGGCGGAGGCCGCTCCGGCGCCTACGGCCAGCGCTGGGGCTGCGGCTCGCTGGCCCGCGAAGGCAGCTCACCGGGCACCGAATCCGCCGTCACAGCCTCGCTGTGCTGGCCGCACTACCATCAGGACAAGGACGGCAAGTGGGACTGCGACAACTTCATGAAACACTGTAACTCCCGCAAAGGCGCATCATGCGCCGGCCCGGGACTGCCGGAATATGATGTCCTGGTGACCTCGCAGATGCTCCTCTCCTTCCTCGGGAACGGGCATACGCACCGGGTGGGGCTGTTCAAGAAGACGGTCAAGAGGGGACTGAACTGGCTGGTTGCGCAGCAGGCGGGCGATGACTCAATCGGGCGCAACTCGGGCAGGTTCTGGTTCCTTAACCACGCCACAGCGACAATGGCTCTCTGCGAAGCCTACGCGGTCACGCGCGACTACAGGCTGAAGAGCCCCGCGCAGCGGGCGGTGGATTTCATCCGCAAAGCACAGAACACAGGCTCCGGCTGGGGCTTCGAGCCCCGGAACGGTAAGCCGAACTCGCTCATGACGGGCTGGGCCGTACTTGCGCTCAAGGCGGCCAAGACCGGCGGCCTCAGTGTTGACAAGGCGATGTTCGACGGCGCGGTGAACTTCTTCGACTCCGTGACTGACCAGCGCGGCTGGACCTACTTCGAGAAGCGCGGCGAGATTGACCCCGATTTCCTCGGCAACATGCGTCAATACCAGCGCCTGCCCGAATGGACCGCAGTGGCGGCAATCTGCCGGATATTCTGCGGCCAGCGGCGAACGGACCCGGCCGTAATGCGCGGCATTGAGATCCTCTTGGACTTCCTGCCCAGATGGGACAAGCCTGACCACAAGTACGTCAATTTCCATTACTGGTACTTCGCCACCTACGCCATGTTCCAGTACGGCGGCCGGAAGTGGCACAGGTGGAACAGGGCTATGACAAACCTGCTTCTTGACAAGCAGCGGCTCGGCGGGTGCGCCGACGGTTCCTGGAATCCCGTCGGCAAGTGGGGCCCGCTGTACGGCAGGGTCGGCACAACCGCGCTGGCAACCCTGAACCTTGAAATCTACTACAGGTACTGCCGCGGGGCAGGCGGGTTCGGCCTGCGCGGACGGGGAGAAGGCGAGCCGGAAATCAGGCTCTATTTCCCCAACACCGCGTTCTGGGCACCGGACCTGGTGACTGGCGAAGACGGCACGGCAACCGCCCGATTCAAGCTGCCTGACACAATCACCTCTGTGCGGCTGACAGCGCGCGCGGTAACGAAGAACACGGAGGTCGGCGAGGCTGTTACGTGGATTGAGGTGAAAAAGGATTTCTTCGTGAAGCTCAAAACGCCCAAGTTCTTCGTGTCCGGCGACACCGCTACAATCCACGCGGACATCTATAATTATACAGATGCGCCCCGCGAAGTGGCGCTGAGGCTAACTGGTGAAGGGTTCAGCCTCGTTTCCGACCGGGAGCTCACCCAAGAGGTGCCCAACAACGGCACCCCCAAGTCCGCACGCTGGACGGTGAAGATTACTTCCAAGAAGGAGGTCTCATTCACCGTCGCCGCGAGAGGCGGCGGTGGCACAGCCACTTCTGACAAAAGTGCCTGCGGCACCTCCGACGCCATGATGCTCACAATCCCCGTGAAAGTGCTCGGCACCGAGCTACTCCAGTGCGAGAGCTGTAAGCTCAAGCACGGGGAGAAGCTCACCATTTCCCTGCCCGAAGTTGCCGAAAAAGACACCGCGTCGCTGGAGGTGGTTCTGCGGCCGACAAGGTCGAACCTGTACTACATCCTCGACACGCTGCGCTATATTATCGACTACCCCTACGGGTGTGTGGAGCAGACGATGAGCCGTTTCCTGCCATCGGTGGTGGTGGCGGACACACTTGCACAACTGGAAGTTCCGACCGATGCCTTCAGGGCGGACTTCATGGATGTGGTCAATGCCGGCCTGAAGCGGCTCTATAACTTCCAGAACAAGGATGGCGGCTGGGGCTGGTTCTCCAGCGACGGGTCCGCGACCTTCATGAGCGCATACGTGGTTTACGGGCTTGCGCGCGCGAAAAAGGCGGGCATAGAGGTTGACCAGCTTGCGATTGACCGGGGTGTCGAATGGCTCAAGAAGCATCTTGACTCCGAGCAAGACAGGAACATGCTCGCCTACGCGCATTTCGCCCTTGCGAACGCGGGCGCGCCGCAGAGCGGCAAGGCGAAGAAGCTCGCCGAGGAATGCTCCGGGCTTTCGAGCTACGCGAAGGCTCTGCTCGCACTCGCGCTCGACCTTGCAGGCGAGAAGGACTCGGCGCTCAAGGTGCTCAACGAGCTTGAGAAGGATAAAATCCGCGAAGAGAACCGGGTGCATTTCGAGACGAGAGACTGGTACTACAAGTGGGAGAATGTCTCGGTCGAGACGACCGCCTACGCCATGAAGGCGTTCATCCAGCTCGCACCCGAGAACAAGTCTCTCCCGGGCATGGCGGCGTGGCTGATTTCAAAGCGCGAAGGGAACAAGTGGCACACGACGAAAGACTCCGCAGCCGCCATCTACGGGCTGATTGAGTATGTCGGGAAGTGTGGCGGCGACCTGGGCATGGTCGCAGGCGCAGTCAGGTCAAAACGCGCAGATGGCAAGAAGTCCGAGCTGCTGAGGGAAATCCGGGTCTTTCTCAACGACAAACATGAGCAGAAGGTCACGCTGGATGTCAACAACCCGGCAAACAGCTCCTTTGTCTGCCACTTCAGCCCGGATAAGCTCCACGGCGGGGCAAACCACATCTCCTTCGACTTTGACCCGGAGGGCCTGCCCTCGGACCTCGGCTGCTTCGCTACGCTACGCTACACTGTCGAGACAGGCCACCTGACACCGGTCAACAACGGCCTCGATGTTCGCACAAGCTACTCCAGGCCGCTTGGCAAGCTCCGTGTCGGCGAAGAAGTCACCGTGACAGTCGAGGTCGCGGCGAAGGAAGATTACGACTACCTCATTATCTCTTCGCCAGTCCCCGCCGGCGCATCTGTTGTCCGAAGCAGCCAGAGAGGCACAGTTGCCGCGTTCGAGGACAGGTTCGACCAGGCGATTGTCTTCGTCACCCACCTGAAGGCGGGCACGCACTCGTTCAAGTACTCCCTCAAGTGCAACTACCCGGGCACTTACAGCGTGCTCGCTCCGACGGCCACTCTCATGTACAACACGAACATAAATGGTGCAGGAGCAAGCAAGACCATTGAAATCAAGCAATAGCAGGACATCATTAGACAGGTGATACCGTCTTCCATGTTCTCCTGCTCTCGCGATAGTTTGCCTTTCATAAGTGCCATTAACATATCTGCTAACCTTCCGACGATTAGACCGTGTTGAGTTGACTCTCCATAACAAGGCAGGATACCATCTCTCTCCATAGATGTCAAGGTTCAAATGTCCACCACTCCTTTGCCGCGTAGGGTCTTCGGTCTGCGAAGTGCTATATCAGTGGAAAATGCAAAAAGGCAGGAGTAGCTGTTGCGTCATAAATCTATGGAAGCAGCTTGACAGTATGAGGAGCAGACAGTATCTGAAGAATGGCGCATCCGGCAGCGGAAACGGGCCGAGGCACATCTCGCAAGATTCGTTGAAGCGAATCCGGGATACTCGGTGGACCATGAACCGCCCGAGTGGCTGCTCGGCGCGGCGCTATGCAGCATGTGCAAGCGGCCAGGCTGCTGGCAGTCATTCCGCCAGGGGTACGAACACGCTCGCGGGAAGCCCCTGGACGATACAGTGCTCTTTCTTGCAAGAACCGCGGCTGCATTCACCCGGCGGATTCGGTTCACCTGGTACTGCAGCACCGACGATACTCCCCACTGGGCCATTGGAATGAACCTTGGGGAGGGCGCAGTGGGAGACGTTGTAGAAACAGTCGAGGCAGTTGAGGAAATGGTGCCCTAAGGGCGAACTGAAGGAGTTCCGATGAACCACAAAGAGGTGGGCAGGTTATGGGAAGACAACGCTGAAGCCTGGACCAAGCTGGCGCGCATGGGCTATGACCTCTGCCGCGACAAGGTCAACACGCCCGCATTCCTCGAAATGCTGCCGGACGTGTCGGGCCTGTCGGGACTGGACATTGGCTGCGGAGAAGGCAACAACACGCGGCTGGTTTCCCGCCGCGGAGGCAAGATGACCGCCTTTGACGTATCTGAGACATTCGTCAGGCACGCAAGGAACACCGAGAAAGAGGAACCGCTCGGAATTAGATACTGCGTTGCCAGCGCCGTGGAACTCCCTTTCGCGGACGAGAGCTTCGATTTCGCGATGGCAACCATGACCTTCATGGACATCCCGGAGCAGGAGAAAGTGGTAAGTGAAGCCTGTCGCGTGTTAAGGCCTGGCGGCTTTCTGCAGTTCTCTATCAGTCACCCCTGCTTCTGCACGGTGAAATGGCACTGGTTCAGAAACGAGAGGGGTGAGAAATACGCCGTTGCCTGTGGTGACTACTTCTATCCTCCTGAGCCGGAAGTCGAGGAATGGATTTTCGGCGCTGCGCCGCCGGAACTCAAGGATAGCCTTCTCAAATTCCGGACCGCCTACTTCCGCCGGACGCTCAGTGACTGGCTGAATCTCCTGTTGGGCGCGGGATTCGTCCTTGAACGGTTCTGTGAGCCGCACCCGGACGAGCAGACGGCGCAAGAGCACCCGTATGTTGCAGACATGCGCCTGGTTGCGTACTATCTGATTGTTCGCTGTAGAAAAGCGAAAAGAGTCCCGTCGTCTACCGCGTCATAAATTGGTGGAAGCAGCTTGACAGTTTTGAGGTCGGTTGTATAATTCTATTCTTCATTGGGCAGATAGCTCAGTTGGTAGAGCACAGGACTGAAAATCCTGGTGTCGCCGGTTCAAGTCCGGCTCTGCCCACCAATGAACTTCACTTGGGTTTTCTTTTCAATTCCCGCAATGGAAGAGCATTACAGCTTATCGCGGGATAAAACATCCCGCTGTGACATTTAGAGCAAAAGTCTTGAAACTCCGCTGCGTCGAAGTATAATAACGGTACCTGCGGGCCCATAGCTCAGCGGTTAGAGCAGCGGACTCATAATCCGCGTGTCGGAGGTTCGAATCCTCCTGGGCCCAGTTTCCGGTAATCCACGTCTGTGAAGTTATGCGCCAGCAGCATCTGCACAATCCGGGCCGGGAAGACCTTGTCGTTATAAGGCCGGTGGTAAAAATTTTCGTTTCCTGCGGTACGATGGCGGTATAAGAAGCGTTCTACTGATGGGAAGAAAGACTCTTTAGAGAGTTTCAAGCAACGTTCTGGAAAGGAGGACTGAAGTGGGAAAAGCGGTGAAGCTGAGTCTCGTGGTTCTGTGCGCGGCGATTGTGTTAGCGGTACTGACGGCACCGGCGCAGGCGCAGGACAAGAAACGGGGCAGGGGAGATGCATCGCCCGAGCGGCTCGCGAAGGAGAACGAATACCTCAAGAAGCGCCTCGAAGCGGAGCAGGGCAAGTACAAGCGGCTCATGGAGCAGGTGCAGAAGCTGCGCGAGGAGATGGGCAAGCTGCGCAAGGCGAAGGCGGGCGACGTTAAGAAGCAGGCGCCGAAGAAGCGTCCCGACGAGAACAAAAGGTTAGAGGCAATTGGTAAGAGGCTCAGGGCTGCTGTGAAGGCAGGCAAGCTGACCGAAGAAGAAGCGCAAGCCAAGTGGGCCGAGATGACGAGGAAGCGCCCTGATGTCAAGAAGAAGCCACACCAGAAAAAGCTGGTGAAGAAGGACAAGCCGAAGAAGGGGCACAGGCCCGATGCAAGGCCGCAGAGGAAAACTGACAGGCGGGATGCCAGGGGGCAGGACCGGGAAGCTCTTCGCAAGCGCATCGAGCAGGCGCGCAGGCGCCAGGGCATGCAGGCTCCGCAGAGGGCCCGGCGCGGGCAGCCCCAGCAGGCGCGCCGCGGCGACCGGGGAAGAGGTCCCGAAGGTGATACGCAGCAGCGTCGTCTGCAGGCGTTGCGGAAGCGGATGCAGTCACCGGAGGCCCGCAAGCGCCTTGCGGAAAACCCGGAGCTTCGCAAGAAGCTGATGGAGAGAATGGCCCAGTTGCGCAAGCAGTACGGCCGGCAGCCGCAGAGGGGCCGCGGGCAGGATGCGCGCAGGCGCCAGCAGCCGCAGAGACCGCAGGCCAGGCCGGGCCAGCAGCCCCAGAGGTATGATGCGCAGATGCTTGCGCGGCTCAAGGAGCAGCTCAAGCGCGAGATACTGAGTGAGCTCAAGAAGTACGTCGAGCAGATGTTCAAGAGAATGAGGAGGTAGCTTTCGCTACTTGGCGAACTGAAGCCGGGAAGGTGCACAGACGCTTTCCCGGCTTTTCTTTGGCTGCAATAGAGTCATCGGGGGCGGTGAGTGCCTGTCGTAGTGATATGGAAATGGGGCGGTATTTGTTTCTAACAGGGCGGGTTGACAGGAGTATAAATTAGAGGATAGAATACTGACGCCTTTCCAGAGATGCTGAATTTACATGACAAGGGGTGTGAGATGACAAAACTGTGGACTGCGGCGGCTCTCTCCGTGGCGCTTGTGCTGATTGTGTGTCCTGCGGTGCAGGCCAAGGATATTATCGAGCTCAAGAGCGGCGAGAAGGTCGAGGGCAAGCTCATAGATGAAGGGCGCACGGAGATTACAATCCTGACCGGCGAGACGAAGCTCGTTCTGCCCAAGGGCATGATAAAGGTAATGAAGATAGAGATGGTTGACATTTTTCTCGCCGATGGCAGGAAGCTGTCGGGCCAGATAGAGAAGGAGACGGACCACGCGATAACTCTGCGGATGAGGCTGGGCGGCATAACCGTAGACAAGATGGACATCGAGGAGGTGAAGCACAGGGTTGTCGAGCAGAAGCCGGTTATCTGGGAGAAAAAGGATGCGGCCTCCCGCCCGCCGAGGAGGAGGCGGGGCGGCAGCACGGGTCTTGAGAAAATCAAGTTCCCTCCGAAGACGGAGGACATGTCGGTTACGGAGATACGCCAGCAGCACCGGCAGGCTATCCAGCTTCTGCAGGGAAAGAAGTTCAGGGAGGCCATCCGGGCATACGAGAAGATACTCAGAAGCAGCCCGAAGGACTCGACGGCGCTTTACAACCTCGCCTGCACCTACGCCCTGATGGGGAACAAGGGCAAGGCTGTGCAGTACCTGCGCATGTCGGTCGCCGCGGGGTACACCAACTTCGCGCACATGGAGCGCGACACCGACCTTGACAGCCTCCGCAGCCACAAGGGCTACAAGGAGCTGCTGAAGAAGCGCGATGCGATTCAGCTCCACGCGGCCCAGGGGCAGCTTGATAAGCTCAAGCAGCAGTTCGGCGAGGGCTACACCTACGAGATAGAGGAGACGCGCAAGCTCATCTTCGCCACGAACCAGAGCCTGGAGACGCTCCAGCGCATGAAGGAGCACCTGTTCCGCTTCGCCGATGCGCAGTGGAAGATGCTCTGGGACAACAAGCCTTCATACTATATTACTGTCGTCTGCCCGGACCGCCAGGCATTCAGGAAGATGGCGAGGCCGGGCGTCGGCGGCTGGTTCAACCCGGGGACCAAGATACTGGTCTGCGGCGACATCGGCTTGACCCTGAACCACGAGTTCACGCACGCGCTTCACTTCGCGGACCAGGAAGCCAAGCGCATGGGCGCCCCGATTTACATAATCGAGGGGTTCGCGACCCTGTTTGAGTCAAGCGGCTTTGTCGGAGAGAAGCTCGTGCCGCGCAAGGTGAGCAGGCGGCTCAACGCTATCAGGCAGGCAACGCAGCAGGGGCGCCACATCGCGTGGGAGCAGTTCCGCAACTACCCGCAGGCGAAGTACGGGTCGTTCTGCTACGCGCAGGGCCGCTACATGATGGTCTACATCCATGAGAACAAGAAGCTCAAGAAGTGGTACGACACGTACTGCGAGACATACAAGCAGGACCGCAGCGGCAAGATGGCGTATGAGAAGGCCTTCAGTAAGGGCTTCGGCGAGATAGAGAAGGAATGGGTAACGTGGGTCAACGGCATCAAGTACGAGCCGCCCAAGAGGGTTCGCCAGGGAGGACCGTTCCTCGGCGTGCAGTCCGAGGAGTGCGAGAAGGGCATAGCGCTTTTCCAGGTGGTGGCCGACTCGCCGGCGGACAAGGGGGGCCTGCGCGAGGGGGACATCCTGACCCACGCGGAAGGCAAGCCGATAAAGACGCACAACGACTTCATTGACTTCCTGAACGAGCACAAGCCGGGCGACAAGGTGAAGTTCAAGGTTATCCGCGGCAAGAAGAAGAAAACAGTGACAGTCACGCTGGGCACAAGACCCAGACGCTGATGCTCACTCCGTTCGCAGCCAATAGGGGTTAGGGAATAAGGATTCTTTCTTATCTCCCGATTGGCTATTCCCTATTGCCTATTCCCTTGTTTCTCATCCTCGCGTGACACCTTGATTGCGCAGAAGTCGCCGCACATGGTGCAGACATCGGAGTCCTGCGGCGGGCTTGATTCGCGGTAGTTCTCGAACGGCCGGGGCGAGAGAGCGCACTCCTTCTGTTTTTCCCAGTCCAGGTTCGCACGTGCGGTAGACATCTGAAGGTCGCGTTCGGAGGCGCCTGGAAAGCCCTTTGCGATATCGGCGGCGTGGGCCGCAATCTTGCTGGCGATAACTCCCCGGCGCACATCTTCTATGCCGGGCAGGCTCAGGTGCTCGGAAGGGGTCACGTAGCAGAGGAAGTCGGCGCCCGCCCACGCGGCGAGTGCGCCGCCAATGGCGCCTGTTATGTGGTCGTAGCCGGGAGCGATATCCGTAACAAGCGGGCCGAGCACGTAGAAGGGCGCGCCGCCTGTGAGTGATTTCTGCAGCCTGACGTTGGCCTCTATCTGGTCGAGCGGGACGTGGCCCGGCCCTTCAATCATAACCTGCACGCCGGCATCCTGAGCGCGCTTGGTCAATTCGCCAAGGATAATCAGCTCCTCAACCTGGCCGCGGTCCGTGGCATCCGCAATGCACCCCGGGCGCAGGCCGTCCCCCAGCGAGAGAGTCAGGTCGTACCTGTGCGCGATCTCACACAGCCGGTCGTACTGCTCGTAGAGCGGGTTTTCGGCGTTGTTATGCTTCATCCACCTGCACAGGAGCGCCCCGCCGCGCGAGACTATTCCCAGCACGCGCTTCTGCTTCTGCAGGCGCTCGACGCTTGCGATAGTGACGCCGCAGTGAACCGTGACAAACGAAACGCCATCTTCGCCGTGCTTCTCTATCACCTCGAAGAGGGCCTCCGGCGAGAGTTCCGCCACGCTCTTTCCCTTGTCAGTCGCCTCGCGTGCCGCCTGGTAGACAGGCACGGTTCCCACCGGTACGGGGCAGTTCTCGATAAGTGTTTTTCTGATTGCGTCCAGGTCGCCGCCGATGGAGAGGTCCATTACCGTGTCGGCGCCGGCTTCGAGCGCGGTGCGCAGCTTCTCGAGCTCGACCTTCACATCCACGCGGTCGGGGCTTGTGCCTATGTTGGCGTTGACCTTGATTCTTGTGCCCTCGCCGATTGCAAGAGGCTTAAGGCCCTCGTGCTTGGGCGCCGCCTCGACGACCACGCGCCCGGATGCGACCTTTTCGCGCAGGAGCTCAGGGTCAATGTTCTCGGCCTTCGCACAGGCTTCAAGCTGCGGGGTTATCTTGCCTTCGCGGGCACTCTCAAGCTGGGTCACCATGGTTCTCTCCGTTTACAGTTGTGAGTCCTCCATTATAGATGCCCCCGCCGTGCTTGCAAAGCCTTA
>DAOVDS010000410.1 GCA_030669415.1 bacterium | reverse complement strand
GGTAAATCTCGACGCGGTTTCGCTCGGCGAGCGGCTCGCGGGTGATGGGGTGGATTTCCTCGATGTTGTCCACGAAGTCGCCGAAGAAGCCGATTCGCAGCGCCGACTTGCTGTACGCCGGGGCGAGTTCGACCGTATCGCCGCGCACGCGGAAGGTCGAGCGGCGGAAATCCACGTCATTTCGCTCGTATTGCAGCATGACGAGGTCGCGAAGCAGCCTGTCGCGGTCCACCTTCTGGCCGCGCTCGATTTGTATTATCATGTGCGAGTACTCGTCGGGCGAGCCTATGTTGTAGATGCACGAGACCGAGGCGATGACGACCGCGTCCCTTCGCGTGAGTATCGCGTTTGTGGCGGAGAGGCGCAGGCGGTCGAGGTTGTCGTTTATCGAGGCATCCTTCTCGATGTAGATGTCTTTCTGGGGTATGTAGGCCTCGGGCTGGTAGTAGTCGTAGTAGGAGACGAAGTACTCGACGCGGTTGTCGGGGAAGAACTCGCGGAACTCCGAGTACAATTGCGCCGCAAGCGTCTTGTTGTGCGAGATTACGAGCGTGGGCATCTGGAGCTTTTCTATGACGTTGGCGACGGTGAATGTCTTTCCCGAGCCGGTGACGCCGAGCAGCGTCTGGAAGTTCTTTCCTTTTCGCAGCCCGGCGAGCAGCTCTTTAATCGCCTTTGGCTGGTCGCCCGCCGGCTTGAATTTCGCCCTGAGTTTGAAAGGTGTATCCGTGCGCGCTTCGTGCACCGCTCTACTTACTCCTTTCTACTTATTTGATGGCACGCTTCGTGCACTGCTCTACTTTCTCCTGTCTTGTAACGTCAGCTACAGATTAGGTGCATGCTGAGTGCTTGTCAACGCAAAAGCGAAGCAGTGGAAGGATTGGAAACAACAAGCAACATAAGAAATATTCGTGCTTGAAGATGCAGTTGCATAAGAATATCTTTGTTGCAGACGGGAGGTAACGATGAAAAGACTCATTCTTGTTATCGGCCTTGTGCTGCTGGTACCGCTTGCTGCGCTGGGGCAGGATGATGTGCTCGAGCTGGCGCGGAAGGTGAACGAGGCGGACCGCGTGGCGGACCCTGATTCCTGAATCCTGTCAGTTGAAAAACCACACTTCTGGAGCTATAATGAAATTATGTGGCGGTTATGGGTATCCCGGAATTGCCGATATGCTCTCTGCCTGACTTGCAAAACCAGGGATTTACAGATATTGCAAAGCTGGAGCTGTTGCTCAATTGTCTTGAAAAGAGAGATTCTTATGCTAAACTAACTGTCTGGGTTAGTGATACCACCGTATCTTGCATAAGTAGGACAGGGAGGAAACCATTAGTGCAGTTCATGCATCTCAAACTTCATAATTGGCGGAATTTCGCCACGGTTGATGTCTCGCTTGCGACGCGCATGTTCATTGTGGGGCCTAACGCATCGGGAAAATCGAATTTGCTGGATGTCTTTCGGTTTTTGCGGGACATAGCAAAACCCGGCGGAGGTTTTCCGAAAGCCGTTACTGATCGTGGGGGAGTCTCAAGCCTCAGGTGTTTAGCTGCTCGCAGGTATTCCAATATTACTGTGGAAGTAGTGGTTGGCACTCCCTCCGATATTAAGCAATCTCCGTTGTGGAAGTATCGCATTGAGTTCAATCAGGACAACCAGAGAAAACCTGTTCTGAAAAGAGAGCAAGTGTGGAAGGCAGGGGAAGAGGTTCTGGATCGCCCGAATGAGGAAGACAGAGGAGACCCTGCGCGCCTCACGCAAACTCATCTTGAGCAGGTCAATATGAATCAAGAGTTTAGAGACCTTACTCGTTTTTTTGAAAGCATCAGGTATTTGCATCTTGTTCCTCATATCATCCGAGACCCGGAACGGTATCTCATGCGAAGCGACGACCCTTTTGGAGGAGATTTCCTGGAGCAACTTGCCACCACACCTGAAAAGACCCGTGAGGCACGGCTTCGGAAGATTCAGGCTGCTCTCAGGATAGTTGTTCCACAGTTGGAAGAACTTCGGTTGGAACGGGACTCCCGTGGTGCTCCCCACCTGAAAGCGCTTTATAAGCATTGGCGCCCGAAGGCTGGCTGGCAGGATGAGAAAGTCTTCTCGGATGGAACACTTCGCTTCCTGGGGTTTTTATGGTCTCTGTTGGATGGCCAAGGCCCGCTGCTGCTGGAAGAGCCCGAACTTTCACTCCACACAGACGTGGTCAAGCGCCTTGCAGGAGTTATACACCGTCTCCAGAAAATAAGAGGCAGACAAGTGATGGTGAGCACCCATAGTTACGAACTTGTCTCAGATAAAGGAATCGGGGCAGATGAAGTCCTTGTGCTCCAACCTGCGAATGAGGGAACTCTGGCTTCTGTAAGCAAGGACAACAGGCAGATAAGGAAACTTATGGAAGCGGGGTTAAGCGCGGCAGACGCCATACTACCGGTAACTAATCCAAAAAATACATCGCAACTGGAACTGTTTGAGGTATGAAAATGACTCCTGGACGGCAAACTGCAAGTATCGCAGTGGAAGGGCGCTTGGATAGAGCCG
>DAOVDS010000124.1 GCA_030669415.1 bacterium | reverse complement strand
TCACCTTCTTTCATCAGTTCGTTGAAGTGCGCTTCGATGCAGCGCGGGATTGCCTCCAGGTTGTAGCCGCCCTCGAGCGTCGAGACCAGCTTCCCGCCGCACGTCCTGTTGGCGAGGTCAACGCATTCCCTCGTCAGCGCGGCGTAGTCCTCGATTTCCAGCCCCAGTCCGGCAATCGGGTCGTTCTTGTAGGCATCGTAGCCGGCGGAGACAAGCACGAACTCGGGCGCAAAATCGGTAAGCGGGCCCTCGGCCGCCTCCTTGAACTCCGCCAGAAACACCTCCCGGTTGGTGTGCGAGAAGGGCAAGTTGAGCGTTGCGCCTTTTCCCTCGCCTGAGCCTGTTTCAGATTCCGCGCCGCTTCCAGGGTAGAAGGGGTAGCGGTGCGTCGAGCAGTAAAAAACATCCGGGTCGGCGTAGAAAGAATCCTGCGTGCCGTTGCCGTGGTGCACGTCCCAGTCGATTATCATGATTTTGTTGAGCCCGTGCTTCTTCTGCAGGTGCCGGGCGGCTATGGCGATGTTGTTGAAAATGCAGAAGCCCATCGAGCGGTTGTTAATCGCGTGGTGGCCCGGCGGCCGAACGAGCGCGGCGGCGTTTGCAAGCTCGCCCTTTGTGACCGCGTCGCAGGCTTCCAGCAGCCCGCCCGCGGCCCACAGCGCCGCCTCGTAGGATTTGGGCGAGGCGATTGTGTCCATGTCGAGGAACCCGCCGCCCTGGTTCTCGACAAACTCGCGAATCTGCTCTATGTAGCCGAGGTCGTGATTGTACTGAATCTCCTCGATTGTGGCGGCGCGGGCGGGGATTTTCGTCAGCCTGTCCCACAGCCCCGTCTCCTTGAGGTGCGAGACAGTGTTTATCAGGCGCAGCTTGTTTTCCGGGTGCCCGCCAGTCTCGTGCTGAAGGTAGATTTCCTCGAATACAACGCCAGTCGCCATCAGAATGCCCTCCGAAATGAGTCTGCCTTACCCGGACATCCTACGCCATGATAATCGCAAGTCAATCGAAAACGGTTCACTTCACCACGGAGTCCACGGAGAAGAATATAATTAGTAACCACAGGTGAACACGAAGGGCGGGGAATAGCCAATAGCCAGGAGCCAATAAGGGAAGAAAATGAATTTTTGTGTTGGTAATACGTTTGGGGATGTGGAAGGAGGGCCGGGCGATGAAGAGAGCGATAATCCTTGTGGTTTTTTGCGCAGGATAGTTCCTATTGGACAAACTGCAGGCTGCGCAACGAAGTACGCGGCATTGGGAACATTTTGATTTCCGCCAAGCAACCCCGCCGATGAATCCGCCGTACGGCGGAGGGCTTTGGAATCAGCCGGGATTGTCCGTGGGGGTGTTAGCCCTGGCGCTGTTTGTGGCGAGGGTTGGTGCAGATGACCCGCAGGACTCCCTTGCGGCGGATAATCTTGCAGTTCTCGCAGATGCGCTTGACAGATGCCTTAACTTTCATAGTTACTCCCTTCAAGTGGCGCAGACACGCCCGCGCCATTGAGATTATTCACGCGCTGCAAGCAACGCCGCTAAATATCCGCGGAATGAACACCGCGGTTTGTCAGTCGCGGTAGACGATTCTTCCCTTGTCCAGGTCGTAGGGCGAGATTTCGAGCGTCACCTTGTCGCCTGGCAGAATGCGAATGAAGTGCATGCGCATCTTGCCGGAGACGTGTGCGAGAACCTCGTGCCCGTCTTCGAGAATGACCCGGAACATGGCGTTGGGTAGGGCTTCCTTGACGGTGCCCTCGACTCTAATTGCTTCTTCCTTGGCCATGGACCTCCTCACAAAGAACTACGCGGGTCAGGGAACAGTAAGAATCCTGACCCCATCATCGGTAATGGCGATTGTATGCTCGAAGTGGGCGGATGGCTTCCTGTCACGCGTTACCACCGTCCACTCGTTAGACAGCTTCTGGACGTACTCCGAGCCGGCATTCACCATAGGCTCTATGGCGATAGTCATGCCGGGCTTCAGGGGCACGTTGGAGAGCCGCAGTCCGGGCATCACGAAGTTCGGCACCTGCGGCGGTTCGTGCAGGGCCTGCCCGATGCCGTGTCCGACATAGTCCTTGACGATGGAGAACCCGTGCGACTCAACGTGCTCCTGGACCGCGGCGGAGATATCGGAGAGTTTGCCGCCCGGCCTGGCCGCCGCGATGGCGGCATCCAGGGAGCCTTTCGTCACATCAACAAGACGCTGTTTCTCCTCGCTTATTTCGCCAATTGGAACAGTAATCGCGGCATCGCCGAAGTATCCGTCGAGCTGGATGCCGACATCGATGGAGATTATCTCACCGTTCTTGAGCTTGCGCTCGCCGGGGATTCCGTGTACGACCTGCTCGTCGATTGAGGCGCAGATATTGCCGGGGAACGGGTAGCTGATGCCGGTTACACGGTAGTTG
Source organism: bacterium (assembly GCA_030669415.1). Classification (GTDB taxonomy): domain Bacteria; phylum Planctomycetota; class SKW154; order SKW154; family DAOVDS01; genus DAOVDS01. Next base: position 9,122 of record DAOVDS010000124.1, on the reverse strand, counting down.
AAGAATGCCATTTCGCCTCCGGCACGGGATCCCAGCCTTTTTGCGGCGTTGTCGAGTTCTTTTGTCGAGACCCCGGCTGTGGCTATTTGCCGCATGAGCTCAAGTATTTGGCCCACTACGCGTCCCGCTTCGCGCATTTTGTCTATCTCGCGGGCCGACTTGTATACTATCCTCTGTCTTAGTCTCATCTCAACAAGCACCAAACTATTCTACATGACCGAGAGCCGTTAGCAACCGGGAGTAAATCTCATCAGGCGCGGGTGCTGCGTCTATCTCCTTAAGCAGTCCGGCGTTCCTGTAGAAGTCCACCAGGCTGACTGTTTTCTGCCGGTATTCCTCGAAGCGTTTCTTTATCACTGCGTGCACGTCGTCATCGCGTTGGAAAAGCTCACCGCCGCATCTGCCACAGACACCTTCCTTCTCAGGCGGATTGAACTTCACGTGGTAGTTGGCGGTGCAGTTTCTGCATGTCCTGCGGCCTGAGAGCCGCTCGACGGCGACATCCTGGCGCAGGTTGAAGTACAAGACGGCGTCGAGCTTGCGCCCCTTCTCGGACAGATTTTCCTGAAGAGCCTGCGCCTGGGCGGCTGTGCGCGGGTAGCCGTCGAGGATAAATCCTTCGTCAGTGTCCGGCTTTTTCAGGCGGGCCCGCACAGCTTCGTTCATCTTGTCGTCCGGGACGAGCCTGCCCGAATCGAGATGGCTTCTGAGATCCCGCGCGAGGGGGGTATCTTCCCTAACTGTCTCGCGCAGCATGTCGCCTGTCGAGATATGCGGCACTCTTAGCCGCCTGGCGAGACGGGCCGCCTGCGTGCCCTTGCCTGCGCCTGGTGCGCCGAGGAAAATCAGTCTCACAGAGTCTCCTTGTATACTAATAACCTGCGTTGGCGGCGGCAGCGAATCCACGCGGCTATCGCCCGCGCCCACGCTGGGGTTTGCGCATGAAACCTTCGTAATGCCGCATCAGTAGCTGCGACTCTATTCTCTGGACGAGTTCGAGAGCGACGCCGACGACAATCAGGATACCGGTTCCGCCCAGGAATGCGCTAATCATGTAAGGGATGCCCACGCCGGCCGAGACGATCTGCGGGAAGATGGCTATAAAGCAGAGGAAGGTGCCGCCTGCGAGGGCCACGCGGTTGGTGATTCTTTCGAGGAACTCGGCGGTGCGCTTTCCGGGCCTGACGCCCGGAACGAAGTTGCCGCGCTCCTTGAGCTGGTTTGCCATTTCAGTGGGGTTGAATGTGAGCGCGGTCCAGAAGTACTCGAAGAAGATAATCATGGAGCAGTAGACGAGTATGTACCAGAATCTGCCCGGGTCGAATATCTCCTTGATGATGCCAAGGCCGCTTATTGAGCCGAGGAACGCGACCGGCAGCATAAGCAGCGACTGGGCAAAGATGACGGGCATGACCCCGCCCTGGTTGACGCGCAGGGGGAGGTAGTAGCGCTGGCCGCCGTAGATTCTGCGGCCCCGGGCCTGTTTCTGCTGCTGTACTGGGATGCGCCTCTGGCCCTGGGTAATCATAACGACTGCGGCGACAACACCGATAAAGAGCAGGAGGAAGACCACGACCTTGAACACCTCGGGTGCCACGTTCTGATTCAGGGCGTGGGCGTCGGAGATTGACTTGGTGAAGTAAAACATCGCGCTGGGCATGCGGCCGATAATACCTGCCATAATAATGAGAGAGATACCGTTTGAGATGCCGAACTCGGTTATCTGCTCACCGAGCCACATGAGGAAAATGGTACCCGCGGTGAGCGCTATAACGGTTTGAATTTTCCAGAAGAAGCCGCGCGCGCCTATGAGCCAGAGCGTTTCGCCGCCGGAGCCCCCGACTTTCTGGCTGAGCATCCACGTTGTGATAAAAGATGCCTGGACAAGGCAGATAGCCACGGTGGCGTATCGCTCGTACTGCCTAATCTTGCGGAAGCCCGCCGGGCCCTCTTTTGAAAGCGCCTCGAGCGATGGTATGACTTTTATGAGAAGCTGGAACATGATTGACGCGGAGATATAGGGCATAATCCCGAGTCCGAAGAGGGTGCACTGGCGCAGCCTTCCGCCCGTGAGCATGCCGATGTACTCGAATATCCCGCCGCCGGTCTGCTTGGTAACCTCTTCGAGCACGTCTGTGTTGACGCCGGGCAGCGTAACGTAGGAGCCGATGCGGTAGACCAGCAGCAGCCCGAGGGTGATGAGCAGGCGCTTCCTCAGTTCAGGTACGCTGGCGATATTTCTGAAAGTGTTGAGCATGGGATGTCAGTCCCCTGAGCCGGGCATTAAGGCGCAAGCTCTTTGACAGTTCCTCCGGCGGCGCGTATCTTCTGGGCCGCGCTTGCGGAGAACTTGTGCGCGCTCACAGTCAGCCTGCGCTCAAGCTTGCCGCTGCCCAGGACCTTAACGCTCCGGTCCTGCTTCCTGACGATTTTTTCCTCGAAGAGTCGTTCCGGGGTCACGACCTCGCCATCCTGGAAGCGGTTGAGCCGGCCTACGTTGACGGTTGAGAACTCGACGCGCCACTTGTTGTTGAAGCCTCGCTTGGGCATGCGCCTGAACAGCGGCATCTGGCCGCCCTCGTTGAGCTCTCTCCCGCCGGAGCCGGAGCGCGAGCCGTAGCCGTTGTGACCACGGCAGCAGGTCTTGCCGTGGCCGGAGCCCCTGCCCCTGCCGACGCGCTTTCGCCGCTTCTGCTTTCCGGTGCCTTTAAGAAGCCTGTTCAGAGTCATCCGAGGTCCACTCCCCTGAGCTGTGCAGCCTGCTCCCTGGTCTTGAGCTGTTTGAGGCCGTTGATGGCCGCCTTAACCACGTTGGACGAGTTGGTGGAGCCGAATGTCTTGGAGAGGATGTTCTTTATCCCCGTGGCCTCGACGACGGCGCGCACCGCGGCGCCCGCAATGACGCCTGTTCCCGGCGAGGCGGGCAGCAGCAGCACCTTAGTGGAGCAGAAGCGGCCCTCGACGCGGTGCGGGATGGTGTCATTGACTATGGGTACCTTGAAGAGGTTCTTTCTGGCGTCCTTGACGCCCTTCTCCACGCTCAGGGGTACCTCGTTGGCCTTGCCGAAGCCGACGCCGATATTCCCGTCGAGGTCCCCAATGACCACCAGCGCGCTGAACGAGAACTTCCGCCCGCCCTTGTGCACCTTGGCGCAGCGGTTTATCTTGACGACGGTCTCGAGAAATTCCGGGTACGCATCCTCGTCGGGCTCCGGTTTTCTTCCTCTTGAGTCTTTCCTGTATGCCAAGCTTACCTCCGGTTAGAACTTGAGGCCGCCTTCACGCGCACCTTCTGCCAGCTCTTTCACATTCCCGTGGTACTTGTAGCCCGCCCTGTCGAAGCGCACCTGCTTTATCCCCAGCGCGACGGCCTTCTGCGCGATTCGCTTCCCGATCTCTTTTGACGCATCCTTGTTTGCGCGATTGGTTAGCTTCTCGCGCATCTCCTTTTCCATTGTGGATGCATGAGTGACCGTTCTCTGCGCCTGGTCATCGACGAGCTGGCAGTATATGTTCCTGTTGCTGCGAAAGACGCAGAGCCGCGGTCTCTCGGCAGTGCCGAACACTTTCCTCGTGACCCTGTTATGTCTGCGGCGTCTCTTCGCGTTCTTGACTTTGAAGCGATTCACCTGCGACCTCCGGCTCCTATCCGCCGCTCACGAACGTCTTGCCCGCCTTGCGCCTGACAACCTCGTCATCGTAGCGGATGCCCTTTGCGTTGTAAGGCTCCGGCGGGCGCACCTTGCGCACCACGGCGGCGAACTGTCCGACCTTCTGCTTGTCCGCGCCCCTCACTATGATGTTCCGGTTCGTCGGGCACGTGACCTCGAGGCCCTCCGGTATAACCATGTCTACGGGCCCCGAGAAGCCCATCTGCATGCTCAGCTCGTTGCCGACAACCTGGCAGGAATAACCCAGGCCGTTAATGAGCAGTCTCTTCTCGAACTGCTTCGTGACACCCTCGACCATGTTTGCAATAAGCGCCCTGGTAAGCCCGTGGAGCGCGCGGTGTGTCTTCTGGTCCGTGCGGCGCGCGCAGGTTATCAGGCGCTTCCCGGAGTCGAACTTGACCTTTATTTCGCTTCGCACCGGCATGCTCAATTCCCCCTTGGGGCCTTTGACGCTGATGCTTCCCTTCTTCAGCTTCACGTCGACGCCCTCAGGCACGACCACCGGTGAGTTTCCTATCCGGGACATTTACCATCTCCGCTGCTTGCGGGCTAATACACTGTGCACAGGTACTCGCCGCCCACTTTCTGAGCCCTGCACTCTCGGTCTGAAAGCACCCCTTTGGATGTCGAGTATATTGCCGTGCCGACACCCGTGAGTATCGGCTTTATGTCACCCACGCCGCTGTACTTCCTGCAGCCCGGCTTGCTCTCACGCTTGATGACGTTTATTATCTTCTCGCCATCCGGGCCGTACTTCAGGGTGACCTTCAGGATGTTCTGCCTGGTGTCCTCAATCACCTCGAAATCCTTTATGAAGCCCTCCCGCCTCAGCGCCTCGGCCAGGCCGACCTTGAGCTTCGAGGAAGGGATATTCACCCTCTTGTGATTGACCGCGTTGGCGTTCCTTATCCTCGTAAGCATGTCAGCGACAGGGTCCGTCATCGTCATATAGCGTCTTCCTCCACAGGTCCCGGATGCACTTCAGGCGCGCGAGCCCCGCTGCGAAGTGTGCCGGATACCACATTCGGGCTATTTTGCGAAAACACGTATTATACAATCGCGCAAGGCCCCTTCAAGGAAAAAGTTATAGATTTTGGGCAAATCGTGTCCGCGACAGTATTGCAGGTAGTATGCAAGCCACCCCGTTCACGATACGAGCGAGTTAGCCGGCGAACTTGTTCGCCGCGTTTTCTCTGCGTCTGGTCTATCGCGGCGGGCAAGCCCGCCGGCTAACGTTTCACCCACAAAAATGTCTTCCACACCTTCTGGAAGGTGGGGCCAAGAAGTCGTTGACGCAAGTGAGTCGCGCGCAGTATGATTATTTCTTGTAGTTGTGTAGGGTAGGGGGAGCCCATGGGCGCGTCTGTCAGTCACCCCGCCACGCTGCCCCCTGCCGCAATGGTGGCCCGCCGCAGGATGGCAGGGTAATATATACCGCAAAAATACTGGCAATCAGGATAGCACTGTTGTACCATACCGGTGGCAGGTCCCGTTCCGGAGAAAAGGAAATGAGAAGACCTCTGACTTTGCTGCTGTTGCTTTTCTGTCTTTCTGTAACCCATGTAATCGTAGCTCAAGACCAACAAGAAGAGAAGATACAGGGTCTCATTAAGAAGCTCAGGGGGGAAGATGAGGAAGTCCGCAGCGCTGCTGCATCTGAGTTGGCAAAGATAGGCGCCCCGGCAGTCGTGTACTTGGTTGAGGTCTTGAAAGACAACGACGATACAGTTTGCACACTTGCAGCGTATGCACTAAGAGAGATGAAGGATGAGAAAGCCGTATTTCCTCTCATACAGGCATTGAACGATAAGGAAAAATCAGTTCATTTCTATATCATAGTGGCTCTTGGTAATCTCGGCAATAAAAAGGCGGTCGAGCCTCTTATCAAAGTTTTGGCAGAAGACGAGCGATATGAAATCCGGGATGCTGCGGCAACGGCACTAGGTTTCATTGGTGACAAAAGGGCTGTACAGCCCCTTATAGAGGCAATGAGGAAGCACCACATCAGGTTTGCCGCGCAGGCGCTGGGGCAGATAGGAGACAAGAAAGCTGTTGAGCCTCTGATTGCAGCTCTGAGGGATAACAATCCTGCATATATTCGAGACAGAGCCGCATTGGCGCTGGGGGAGATTGGCGACACAAGGGCAGTTCAACCGCTTATTGGTGCTTTGAAAGACAAGGAGAACTCCGTCCGCCGCATGGCTGCATTCGCATTAGGAGATATTGGCAGTGACAAGGCTGTGAAGCCGCTTATTGAGGCTCTTGGAGACAAGGAAAGAGGAGTCGGCCACATTGCGAGGGAAGCACTTGCCAAAATAGGGCAACAATCAGTGAAACCACTGGTTGCGGCTCTTCAGAATGAGAACAAGATGACCCGTTACTATGCAGCAGGTGCCCTGGGGGAGATAGGTGCTTCTGACGCGGTTGCCCCTCTTGTGGGAGCCTTGAAGGACAAGGACATTGACGTTCGCAGCAGCGCTGCTCAAGCCCTGGGTAAGATAGGCGGCAAGGCGACAGTTGGCGCCCTGGTTCAAGCGCTCGGGGACAAGGAGGGGATTGTCCGTTACTGGGTCGCCAGGGCACTGGCAATGATAGGGGATTGGCACGCGCTTGAGCCCTTGCAAAAGCATTGGAAAGATGAGAAGGACAAAAAGGCCAAGATTGGAATCGCCGCCGCCCTTGCTAAGATAGATGAAGATGAGAAAGCATTCGGTTTTCTGGCGAAAGCGTTGGGTGACAAAGAATCAAAGGTACGCATGTGCGCGGTAGATTGCCTGAGAGAGACAGGGAATAGAAAAGCAATCGAGCCCTTAATTCATGCTCTCAAAGATGAGAAAGAGCCAGAGGTCCGGCATGCCGTAGGGGATGCGCTGAGGTCTATAACGAAGCGGAGGCTCTCGGACAAATACGAAGAATGGCACAAGTGGCATAAGGAGGCAACTAAGGCAGAGGCGAAAATCTGCAAGATGATGGACGAATGGCTACAGGAGGGATGCAGGGACTTTGAAGGCCGAGCGCGGGAACTCGCCAAGATGGGGCAGCCAGCAGTTGAGCCGCTTGTTAAAGGCTCGGAGTACCCTAGCGTGAACGCTGCATGTCTTTCATTATACGCACTTGGCCTTATTGGTGGCGAAGTAGCACTTGACGCACTTGCCAGGGCCCTGGAATCCGCCGATGTGCCAGACCTGTGGTACGCGGCGCTGGCGGGATTGAAGGTAATGGGTGGCAAGAAGACGGTAAAACCGCTGGCCAGAGCGCTTGATCACCGAGACCCCTGGATTCGCATAGGCGCTGCGGAAGCTCTGGGAGAGGTTGCTGATAAGTCGTCAGTTGGACCTCTCATGGCAGCGCTGAAAGACCCGGAGAAGCGTGTGCGTTGCGAGGCGGCGAAAGCGCTGGGAAAGATAGGAGACAAGAAAGCTGTGAAGCATTTGATTGGCCTACTGGAGGACAAAGATGCCCTGGTTCGGTTCTCAAGCTGTAAGGCACTGGCCCAAATCGGTGAGAAGGCGACTGCGCCTCATCTTAGGAAGCTCTGGAAGAGTGATGGGGACAGGTCGGTCCGGGTCACTGCGTCATACGGGGTATTCAAATTCGAGAACGACAAGGAAGCACTGAAGTACTTGACAGAGGCACTGCGCGATGACAGCAACCGCATTCGCACCATTGCGCTTGAACTGATATACGAGGCTGGGGTTGAGAACGCAGCAGAGCTTGTAATTGAGAGGCTCGTTAACGATGATGACCCAAATGTATGTATTTCTGCTGCGAGGGTTCTGGGAGAGGCCGGGGAAAAGAAGGCTCTTCGTTCCCTGATAGCGCTGCTCAACAGCACGTATCCTGCCATTAGACAGGCTGCTGCAGAGGCGCTGGGTCACATAGGGGATAGGGAAGCAGTCGGGCCTCTCATAGCGGCGCTGAAAGATGAGGAGCAACATGTGCGCACACAGGTGGCGAAGGCACTGGGAGAAATAGGAGATGAAAGAGCTGTTGGGCCTCTTATCGAAACACTGAAAGATACAGAAAGCCACATCCCGTCAATCTATGGTGCAGAGGCATTGAAGAAGCTTACAAACCAAGACTTCGGCACCGACCACGCCAAGTGGAAAGCCTGGTACGAGAAGAACAAGGACAAGTAGCCCGCCCCGCTGCCACCTGCCGCAACGGTGACCCGCCGCGATAGAATCAGGATGCAGCGGCCAACACGGCGAAGTGCCGGTGGCGAAGCCACCCCTGACAAAGGCGGCTGCGCCGCCACTCTATCTAAAGTGACTTGGCTACTTCGGTCACTAAATGCCTGAGTTAAGACTCCGGCGGTCTTGCAGTATAAAAAAGCCGGGAGCCCGGCCATTCAGTTTTGATGTCCAGACTCCCGGCCTGAATTGTTCAGGCTTCTCCTGTTTTCTAACGCTCCAGTTTCGGCTATTTTGTCGTGTTGACGAACTTGACCGGGAGCTCGGCGCGCTGAATTCCATCAATCAGTACGCGCATCACACCGCAAGTCGCATCCCCGGCTGAGATGTCGAGCCTGGAGCCGACCTGCTTCCACTCGCTGGTACCGGTGAAAGCCACTCTCGCCCGGGCGGCCGTCTTGCCCTCTTTGGTGAGAACCATCAGGGATACCTGGTGGCTGGCGCCATCGGCGGCGCGCACCGGCAGGGAGAACTCGGCCATGCCGGTCTGCGGCAGCGTTATGGCGTCCACTTTTTCGAGAAGCTGCGACGGGTCAAGAGTGATGTCGAAATCGCCGGCCGGCAGGCAGTAGGAAGCGGGCAGATAGATAGCGCCTGTTATCAGGTCAACAACTATCCCGACAAGCCCGGTAAGGAAAATATCCAGAACCAGCATGCCGACATCGACCGGACCGTGTGTCTTCTGCCCGACGCGACTCGGGTAGAAAATGGACGCGCAGCCGATAGTGGATGCCAGAAACGCGATTACGACAACACACACAAGCACTTTCTTGCCCATGTTTTCCCTTCTCCCAAAAGGTTCGTCTCAAGGGGACCCCATAACCGCCACATGAAGGAATGCGCCAGACATCCCTATAGACAGGCCCCTCCATAAGGTTCTTGGGTAGCTATCTTTCCGGAACGATACGAATCGTCTGTGTTGTTGGATTGTCACCAAGGGATATATAACCCGTGAAGGAGTTCAGATGAACTATGTTTTTCTCTATTATTAGGTTACCACGCCCATCACTTGAGATATTTGTAACGAAAGGCCCGGCGGTAGAACATCCACTACAATTAAGAACTATAACAATTGCTAATAACGCAACCACTAAACACAACTTTCCCCTCACCTTCATTCTCCTCGTATGATATGTTTGTTCAAACAGACCTGAGTCTGTTTGAACATCCTTATCGTCTTCCCGCAGAAGGCGGGAGACGCAACCACTGTGGTTGCGTGACTTACGACTTTTCGTCGCTTCGCTCTTTGATAATCAAA
>DAOVDS010000268.1 GCA_030669415.1 bacterium | reverse complement strand
CTAACCTACCAAAACCAAGAAGGTGGTCCATCGCTAAAGTGACAGGTGGCTATAGATATGAAACTGACCCCAGCCAAAAGGACTTCGGACACATCCTTCAAGCAGAACTGCTAAACCCGGACAACCCCATACATCCCCAGTGTAAATATGCGTCAGCAAGTTTGAGAAAAACAATGAGGTATGCAGGAAGATTATGGAATCTCGATAGATACAAGAAAGACATGAAAAGGCTAATCCAAGCAGTAGAAGACGGAAAACAAGTCAATGTTGCCACTACTGAAGCACAGAAAATGCTGAGTATTTATGATGAGGTAACAGAAACACTTGAAAAAGGACTTCGTGCCAAGTTTCAAGGAACAAAATTCGAGTTTATAATTAAAGGGTTGTTGGAACAAATCTATCCGAATAATGTTGCCAAGACAGCTAGCCGAAACGAAAAAGGCGCTGATTTCATTTATACAGTTGACAACGAGTTCGGAATTCCGATTGCCGTCGCCGTTCAAGTGAAAATGTGGGAAGGAGAGGCTGACTGGACGCGCCCCTTACAGCAGATAGAAGAAGCGTATAATAATCCAGAGTACGAGAATATAGCCGCAGGACTCGTAATCATGACCGCTGAATCGGGTAGTCAGGGTTTTGAGAAAGAAAGAAGGGAACTGGAACAGAAACTCGGTATCCCAATAACGGTGTTCTACAAAGATGAGTTTCTGCGGTTTTTGCTCAGACACTTGACGGAATTTGTTGATACTATGAAAACATCCTAAGATGGTTCGGGACAAGATTCATTCTTCCCCGACCCATCTCTTCGTGGACGGTGAAGATGTCTGATAACCGCTGAAAGGAACCGCAACATGAAAATTGAGAAGAAGCGGTTTGCGGGCAGGAGCTTCAACGCGGTGCAGGTGATACCGCTTATGTGGCGGCTGAAGGCGATAATGAAGCGAGATTCTGCGAACAATTACAAGAAGTGGAATCAGTGCTACGAGGAGAATAGATGAAGTTGAGGCTGTCAAGACATGCCAAGAACAACATGCGATTGTATGGTATTACCCAAGAGCACATAAGAAAGGCAATCGAGTCGCCAGACAAAAGTATCGTAGAAGGAGAAAGACAAACAGTCATGAAAGCTTTTCCCAAGAGATTCTCCGGATTTCCTGTTAAGGTTGTTTTCGTGAAAGATAATGGTGGCATTCTGGTTGTAACAGCGTACCCACTGAGGGCAAAATACTGGAGGAAACGGAAATGAAGGTATCTTATGACAGGGAAGTAGATGCCTGCTATATTGGACTTTGTCGTAAGCGACCCCAGGCTGCTATTGAGATTGACGAGGGAGTAATTCTACACACGACCAATGACGGGAAAATTGTTGGCATTGAGATACTTGAAGCGAGTAAGCGTTTTCCCATCAAAAACCTCTTCAAGTTTGAGGTTACCACCAAAACCGAAATTGTCACAAAGTAATCAGGGGCTGGACGCCGCTGTGGAGGCAGTAGTACAAGAAAAGCAAGGGAGAATAGAAACCGTGAAGGGATAATGGCATGAAGATTGTCAAGAAGCGGTTTGCGGGCAGGAGTTTCAACGCGGTGCAGGTGATACCGCTTATGTGGCGGCTGAAGCGGTTCGCCATCTTCGCAGTGCCTGCGGTGGTGCTGTTCTGCTTCTATCCGAAGATGTACAGTGCCACCAGGGGGCCCGAGGGGAACTCTCTCTACTATATCCTCATGCTGGCGGCTGTGCTGCTTTTCCTCTATGCGCTCAGCCGGGCGTCGCAGAGAGTATTTGTGTATGTAGACCCCCAGGACAAGAAGTTCGTTGTGGAAAAGGTGGGTCTTATTCTATCAAGAGAGAGAATCAACACCACCATCTCGGACATTGCAGGCGTAAACGCCGAGACGAGAGTCGTCTATGACAAGACGGAGAAGTCAGGCGACACTGTCCGCAAGACAAGGACGGTTGTCGAGATAAAGTACAGCAAGGGCGTTCTCAAGCTCTGGACGTACGCCAGGGCCGCTACCGCCCAGAAGGCGGCCAGGCTGATTGAGCAACTACTGAAAAGCTGACAGCGCAGGTGCACCGTTGAACATAAGACAGGTCGAATGGAGAGGCAAGCCCGCCATCGCAATCGCCTACACAACCGACAGGCAGCAGGCAATTAACATCCTCGCATTCATAGTTTTCGGCGCGACGCTTGGCCTCTGTCTGGCCCTCGCGCAGATTTACGGCATACTCGCCCTTGCGCCAATCCCGGTCGCCGCGATAGTCGCGGCCGACGCGCTGCGTCAGCGCATGTTCATCCTCATAGATGCCAAGAGGCGGTTCCTGACAGGCGTGCGAAAGGGGTTCATCCTCACCAAAGAGATATTCATGATACAGGTGGTACAGGTTATCGAGATAACGGTCGAGGACTCGACCGCGAGGATTACCAGGATTGTCGGCCCGGAGGTGGGCAAAGAGGGAGGCACGCGCAAGTTCCACGTGATTGCCAAGGGGCGCGGAGGCAACTTCCTCATCGCCTCCACCAGCAACGAGAGAAGCGCAACCCTTATCGCCTACGCTGTCTCACGGGCCATCAACAGGCGCCTCGGCGGCCGGGTCAACCTGACCCATTGGCGGGACTATATCGAGATTCTCGAAGAAGAAGAGAAAGAAGTGCTTGAGGGCCTCATCAGTGACCGCGGCCGGGCCCTTGAGTAGCCGGCCCGTAGAGCTCGCACGCGGGCAGATAGAGCCCTGAGACCCGCCCGCCGAGAAGGTACGCCCTGCCGCCAAGCTCCGCCGCCACCAGCGCCTCGCGGGCGAAGTCAAGCGAGCGCTCCTTGCGCCACTTGCCGCTGGCGGGGTCATACGAGACCACTTCGCTCAGGTAGTTATCGCCCCTGGCCCCGCCGAAGACGAACAGCCTGCCGCCAAGCTCGCACCCGGCGCAGAATGCAACCGGTGCCGGCATGTCAAGTCCTTTGGACCATTTTCCACTTTCCATGTCATAGATTTCAAGAGTCTTGAACTCGCCATACTCGCCCAGTCCGCCTGCAACATAAATCTTCCCACCAATCGCCGCGCAGGCGGCATATCCTCGGGCAGTGGGAAGCGATTCGCCTTTCTCCCATTTGCCGCTCTTGCCATCGAGAATCTCCACCGCCGTAGTCGGCTCACCGGCAGAACTACAGCCAAGCGCGGACCGGCATTGCATCCACCCGCCGATATAGTATATCTTCGTGCCCGCCACGGCTGCACAGCCGGCGTACCTGGCTTGGGCAACCGGCGGACCTTCGGACCATTCCTTCTTGCGCGGGTCGAAAACGGCGACCAATGCCGATTCTTCGCCGCTGTATCCACCGATAACGTAGATTTTGCCGCCCAGCGCCACGGCCGAGGCGCGCTGCTTCGGGCGCGGCATGCTCGGCAGTTCCTCCCATTTCCTTGTCGCAGTGTCGTAGCGGTGTGCGTAGCCGGTAAAGTCCGCAATGTCGGCCCGCCCGCCGAAAAGATACACTTTGCCCTCAAGCGTGCACGCGCACGCGTAGTCGCAGGCCACAGGCACGTCCGGCAAGGCATGTCGCTGTTCGAGAACATGGAGCAGATACTCGTTTTCCCCAACACTGAACTGGTAGCTGCCGGCAGGTGACCGGAGGACTCCAAGCAGTTGGCCATCTTTGCTGAGCTTGAGGGTATCCGGGACATTTCCTTTAAGCAATGGTTGCGTGCCCGAAACACTGATGTTGACCCTGTGGTACGGTATAAACCTTACCGCCGCGGGAAGTTCTACCCCCGGCAGGATGCCCTGCTCAGCGAGGAACCGTTTCATCTCGTCGGGAACAGGTGCCTCAGCAGGCTTCACCGGCTCATCGGAGCACGCACACAGGCAGAACAGAACTCCAATAATGGCGATGTGTTTCAGCATTTCCTACTCCGTCTTGCGTGTGTATATCACGCGATACTTCTCGATATCGCCCTCAAAGCAGATGCCGCAGCCGGGCAGGTTATCGGGGTCCAGGGGCATCAGCTTGACCTCGAAGCCCATCTCCTCGTAAAGCTGGACAAATTCGCTCAACCTCGGCTCGCGGAACTCTCCGCGCCGCTCCCAGCCCTGGGCTTCGAGCTCCGATTCCCCAGACATAACATGACTCTCCGTTACCAAGCATGTATCTACAGAGATTCTAACCCGAAAGAGGTGTTCGCGTCAACATCGCACCAGGTAGGCTCGTGCTCAGACACAGGTCGAATCAGGGCTTTTCGCCTGTTTCAAGCTCCAGCTCGACTATCGCGCCGGCACGGTCAACTCTCACTTTGACTTTCTGGCCGACGGCAGTCTTGGCGATTTCTTCCCGCAGGGTGTTCCAGTCTTTTATCTTGACACCGTTGAACTCGATAATGACATCGCCCTCCCATATCCCCGCCTTGTCGGCAGGTGTATCGGGAAGGACGCGGGCGACCTTGGCGCCCTCCACACCCTCAGCGGCATCAGCCGCCTGCACACCCAGAAATGACTTTTTCTCTTTTGCCGGCTGCTCGGGCTTGTCACTGTCTTTCTCAGGCTGCTGAGGCTCCTGCTTCTGCTGCTCCCCGCCCTGCTTGGGTTTCTTCAATCCGGGCATTTCCTGCTTCTCGGTCTTGTCGCCGAAGAGGTCACCGCCGGTGTATATCTCCGGGGAAATGGAGATTACAGGCACAGTCGCCTTCTTGAGAAACAGGAGCGCGAAGCAGGTGTCGATATGGTTCGGCGGTGGAGGCGGCTGCGGCGCCTGTCCGGGGCGCGGGGTGGGCGCGCGCCGGGGCGTAGCTTCCCAGTAACCCTCCGGCTTCTGCTGCTCCATTATGAACTTCGCACCCTTGTTGTACCAGTCGTGCTTGCCGAACCGCGTGCACAGCGTCAGCACGCCCGCCCTCTCGAGGCCGTACAGGTAATAGTACAGGTGAGAGGTGCTGCCTGACTTGCTCCGGCTGCTCGGGTTCTTCGCCACCATGAAGTACTTGAAAACCCAGGCCGCACCGTCGCGAATGCATTTGTTGAGAAGCTGCTTGTAGGCCTTCGTGTAGTGACCGCTGCCCTCCATGCCGGCCTTGATAATCACGCTGCAGGCAAGCCCAGCCGTGGTCATGGAGCCTGTGCAGCTCTGGGGATAGGCTTTCTGTCCTTGTTTGGGCGGCCTCGGCGCCGTGTAGCTCCAGCCGCGTGCGAACATCTTGTGTTTCCTGCGCTCGACGCCGAACCGGCTGTACGGGTCTTCGACAACCGTCGTCCTGGGCTCCTCCGGCGACTTTTCATCCTTGCCTTTCCTGGGTCTGCCCGCTTTCCTGTCTGCATGGAGCTTCTGCTTTATCTCCTTTTCGAGTCTTTTCAAATCCTTGATGGAGAAGTCCGCAGCCGGCACGGGAAACGGCTCTACCTCCTCGCCTTTCTTCTCCTGATACACAATCATATAGTCGGCCGCCTTCTGGAATACCTTGGGGTTCACCCTGTATCCCATGCGCATGCCCGAATAGAGCGCCAGAAGCGCATACTGCGTGTTCGAGAGGTCTTCGCCGCTGCTGGGATAACGCCAGACATTCTTCTGCTGATGCCCGATTATCCATTCGAGCAGCTTGCTTATCTTGTTCCTGTTATGCCCCCCCGAGCGCTTCTTGAGGTTCTCCCTCAAGACGGTTGTGTAGGGTTTCTTGGACTTCGCCATCTGCTTCTTGGTTGGCGAGTAAAACGCTTCAAGAGCCATGACATAGAGCGCGACCGAGTACATCTTGTTGAGAGGCAACTCGTCAAGGTACTTGAACCCCTTCAGAATCGCAGGCGACATGGGGTGCACGTCTGACTTGAGCAGCGCCAGCACCGCCAGGGCAGTCGTGCCCATGGGGTAGCTTCTGCCGTAGCTGCCCTGGATTGAGCCATCCTTCTTCTGCTGCTTGGCAAGCCACTCGACGCCCTTCTTCACCGCGGCGTCAATCTTCTTCTGGTCCGGCGCGGAGTTGTCCGGCTCCTTGGGGTCATCAGCCTTGGGCGCCGG
>DAOVDS010000192.1 GCA_030669415.1 bacterium | reverse complement strand
GCCAATCTCCACGGCCGGCTTCCATAAGGAATGCAAAGTCGAGTACAACAGTTAGCTCTCCCCGGGTAATTCGCCATTTGTAATAGCATCAGCGAGCTTCGCTGCTTGAGCAGTTTCCATGACATCATGGGTTCGGATTATCTTTGCGCCGCCCCGTATCGCAATCACGCTGGCGGCTATGCCGCCAATCAGCCTGTCTTTCGGCTCCTGTATGCCAAGGGTCGCGCCAATAAAGGCCTTGCGGCTTACCCCGATACAGATAGGAAAGCCGAGGCCCGTAAACTCATGCAGCCTGTCCAGCAGTTTTAAGTTGTCTTCGAAAGACTTGCCGAATCCTATGCCCGGGTCCAGAATGATACGGTTTTTTTGCACGCCTGCATTTAGAGCGGATGCCGCACTTTTTGCGAGGCTGGAATAAACTTCGAGAATCAGGTCGTCGTAGACGGGGTTGTCCTGCATTGTTTTTGGCTTGCCCTTCATGTGCATGAGTATCATGGGCACCTTGAACTCTGCTGCGAGGTCTGCCATTGCTGCGCCGTCTTCACGCAGGCCGCTGACATCGTTTAGTATCTTCGCACCGGCTTTGAGCGCCGCATGCGCAACCTCCGGCTTGTATGTATCAATAGAGAGCGGTACCGGGATATTTGAGCTGAGCGCCTTGATTACCGGCACAACCCTGTCGATTTCTTCCTGAATGCTGACGGGGTCGCTTCCCGGCCGGGTAGATTCGCCACCGATATCGATAATATGTGCTCCAGCTTCAACGAGTTTATGCGCCTGCTCAACGGCAGCATCGGGTGAGAAGAAATCACCACCGTCTGAGAAGGAATCCGGGGTAACGTTGACAACACCCATTACAGCGGTTTTCTGCGAAAGGTTCAGTTCCCCGCCGGGGTAGGGCACTGTAAAGCGAGTAGAAAGTGGAAAGTAGAACGCAGGAGAAAAGCGCGGGTGGCCTGACAGGTTCCCTTTGCCGACGGGAGCCCCGGTATGCTCTACTTTCTCCTCACTACTTTCTCCTGCTCTGCGCTTCGCGCAGGTATGTCGCAGCATGATTTCTTCTGTGAGGTCCAAGGTGTCTATTCCTGTCCTTGTTCTTGTTCGTCTTCGCTGGCGGTTTCCCCGGCCCCACTGGCCTTTTCAGATTTGGTGTCTTTGCGCAGGTCTTCTACGCTGGCGCCCTCGATGAGCTGGCGCACATCATCCCCGGAAAGACTCTCGTGCTTCAGGAGTGCCTCGGCGAGCTTCTGTACCTGGTCCTTCTTCTCAAGCATGAGGGCCTTGGCCTCCTCGTACTGCTGCGAGATGATTCGCTTTATCTCCTTGTCAATCTTCTCGGCCGTTGCCTCGGAGAAGTTCTTCGGACCGGAGAATTCCCGGCCCAGAAACACATTGTCGCGGCTGGTGCTATAGTTTATGGGGCCGACATCTGCGCTCATCCCCCACTCACACACCATAAGCCGGACAAGCCTTGTGGCGTTCTGGATGTCGTTCTGTGAGCCGGAGGTGATGTCATCGCAGAAAATCTGCTCGGAAATCAACCCGCCCAGAAGCATCTTTACAGTGTTCAGAAGGTGTTTTCGGCGCATGGTGTAGCGGTCTTTCTCCGGGAGCTGCATCGTCACGCCGAGCGCCATGCCACGAGGGATAATCGTCACCTTGTGGAGCGGGTCGAGATTGGGCAGCAGGTGCGCAAGCATGGCGTGCCCGCTCTCGTGGTAGGCGGTTATCTTCCTGTCTTCCTCGGACATGACGCGGCTTCGCTTCTCGCGTCCCCAGCGGACCTTGTCCCTTGCCTCTTCGATGCTCGCCATGTCCACCTTGTCTTTTTCCTGCATGACCGCAAGGAGGGCCGCCTCGTTGATGAGCGATTCGAGTTCCGCGCCGCTGAACATCGGGGTCATCCGCGCCACTATCGAGAAATCCACGTCCTCTTTGATTTTGACGTTTCGCGCATGGACTTTCAGGATGGCCTCTCGTCCTTTCAGGTCCGGCAGGTCGAGCATTATCTCGCGGTCGAACCTGCCTGGCCGCAGCAGCGCCGGGTCGAGGATATCGGGCCTGTTGGTGGCCGCGACCATTATTATCCCGGCATCCGTGTCAAAGCCGTCCATCTCGACCAGGATGGCGTTGAGAGTCTGCTCGCGCTCGTCGTGGCCTCCGCCGAGCCCGCTGCCCCTGCGCCTGCCGACCGCATCAATCTCGTCAAGGAAGATTATGCAGGGCGCATTGTCCTTAGCCTGTTTGAAAAGGTCCCTGACCCTGCTTGCACCTACACCGACGAACATCTCGACGAAGTCGCTTCCCGAGATTGAGTAGAAGGGCACCTTCGCCTCGCCGGCTATGGCTTTTGCAAGCAGTGTCTTGCCAGTACCCGGCTGGCCGACCAGGAGCACGCCCCTGGGTATTCGCGCGCCTATGACTTTGAATTTACCCGGGTTCTTCAGGAACTCGATTATTTCCTGTACCTCTTCTTTTGCCTCTTTGATGCCCGCCACATCATCGAAAGTCACCTTGTTCTTGGTTTTGTCGGAGAGCTTGGCCTTGCTTCTGCCGAAGCTCAGAATCGAGCCCGCGCCCATCGGGCCGCGCATCTGCCTGAAGAGGACGAACCACAGGACTGCAAATATCAGAAGCAGCGGTCCGAAAGTGTAGAGCATTGAAAGGAAGAAGCTGTCACCAGTCTTGAATCTGAGTTCCGGAGGAGAAGGGTTCTTAATGAGACTGGCAAACGCCTTCTGCTCGGCAGTCAGCCCCGGGGCGCTGGCAACTTCGCTTGAGGGAATTATGAGTATGTCGGCCCTCTCGAGGAAATGCGACTCAGGCACCTTGAGCACCAGGTGCTTGGTGCCGCCAATCACCTCGCGCAGGACCACTTTGGTCTCGTTCTTTGCAACCTCCAGCTCCTCAATCTTCCCCTTGGCAAGCATGTCGTAAAACTTGTTCAGGCTTGTCTTCTCTGACTTTCCGCCAATGGTCTGCTGGCCGATGAGGAACAGGATTACAAAGAACGCCAGGATGAAGAGTGGTGTGATAATGCTGCGCGACCGGGGGCCGGGTTTCTTGTCATCGAGGTCGCGCTTCTCCTCGGCTTCTCCAGAGGCGCTGTCCGGGCGAGCAGGTTCCCGGGCTTCGGGCTCTTCCTCCTCGGAGTCGCCCTGCGGACGCGGGGGAGGCGCCTCTGCCGGGCTATCTTCGGGCTCAGTTCCGGGTTCTTGTTCCTCGGGGTCCACCATGTTCCTCTGCTACGAAAACCTCAGTTCGCCATGCCGGTCGCCAGCCTGATAACCCACGTAACAAGCATCGCAGCCAACAGGCTCCAGAGAACAGGCAGCCTCAGTCTGTCCTCGGCACGTGCAAGCACGCGACGGCGCAGGAGGGCTTCTATCGCCCACTTCACCATATACAAGGCAAGCCCCGCATACATAAACGGGCCGACCCAGTGCATTCGAAACGCCAGGGCGACCTGGCCCTGCGACAGGGCTGCAAACGACCGGGTCATGCCGCAGCCCGGGCACGGAATGCCGAACGCATTCCTGAAAGCGCAGGTGCTCAGGCCAAAGCCGGAGGGGGGAAAAACAAAGCTCACCGCAAACACAGCTCCCAGCACCAGAGCACCGAGGGCCTTCATTCTTGAAGGGTCCCTTTCGTTCCGGGATGCCGAAGCGCCCGCGCGCCTTCTCACGCCCTCCGGTTTGAGACTTGAGGCCTGAGGCTTGAGACTTGAGGGAAGCCTCTCTATTGCGCTTATGCCTTCTCGCGGTTTTTCCTCAAGCCTCATGTCTCACGCCTCAAGCCTTTCTCCGGGTCGGCCTACCAGTCCTCCAACCGTTGGACAATCTTGCGTGCAATCTCGCGAACAGCCTTCCTGCGTGCGCTGTCCTCGAGGACACCAATCCGGGTGTCGAAATCCTGGGTTTCCTGCTCAGAGCCTTCTCGCAGCGGCTTCTCGGAGCCGCTCCTGCAGAGACTGAAAGTCACTACCACTTTAACACGGCCTGCCAGCACCTCGCCCGCGCTGACGTAAACCGGCACCTTCTCGTAGTCCACGACCGAGCCGGTAAGACAGGCATCGCCGCCCTTGCTGACCAGGCTGACCGGGGTGCGCAGCTTCAGCTCTTCAGTGAGCGCCTCGGTCAGCTCAACCTCCAGTCCCCGAAGCAAAATGGTGCTGCCAAACACCGGCACCTCGAGCGAGTCTATTCCTTCAGGCAGCCTCGAGCCGAAAGTGTAGCCGCACCCGGCAAGCAGGCACGTTGTCAGTACCAGGCTGAAAGCGCGCATAGTCACTTTTCAGTTCTCCGGTTCCTTGACTGGGGAGAGCATCTCTTTGGCACGCCGCGCATACTCTGTCTGCGGGTATTGCTTCAGCACGGAATTCAGGTAGACCTTCATGCTGACAGGTTTTCCGTGCTTCCTGTAGTAGAGCGCGATAAGATAATCCCGCTTGGCAAGCTCGTTGCTAATCTGCGACAGGCGCTGCTTCGCACGCTTGGCGTACGCCCCGGCAGGGAATGTCCGCAGCAGAAGATTGTACTGCTCCCTTGCCCCGTGCAGCGGTGCCGCTTCGTAGTCAACCCCCTCGTACAGGCCAAGCTGCGAATCACCAGTCAGGAACACGGCAGCCTCAAGACGCTCGCTTTCCGGGTAGTCCTCAATGAGTGCCTTGAACTTGATAATGGCCTCGTCGTACTCCTGGTTCTCGAAGTGGTACTTCCCGACCTTGAATACTGCTTCGGCCGCAAGCGCTGCGGCGGGGAATTCCTCCAGGAGGTCCCTGAGCCTGTGATGCCCCCACGAGGTCGCCGACTGGCTCAGCGCTATCTCGAATGCCCTCTGAAGAGCGATGTCAGCCTTGTCGGAAGCGGGGTAGCGTTTCACATACTCGTGGTAGAACCGGCAGGCCTCCCTGCTGTCCCGGGCCTTGAGCAGCTTCTCGGCGGACTTGTAGTGCTCCTGCTCGCCGTCGGGAAGCGGCAGTGCGCAGCCCATAGCCGAAATTGCCACCAGCACCATTACCGCAAGTCGCACAGATAGAACTCCCAATCCAGATTCTCAGATTTCTAAACACACATTTCTAACCACAGATTTCACAGATTGCATTGATACTTTTTTGCTTTTCACTATTTCAATCTGTGTTAATCTGTGTAATCTGTGGTTCTATTTTAGCATCCGGAAGCGCTGTTCAAAAGTAAATTCGCAGTAGCGGCTCAAAAAACCTCTCACCTCGCGGGTCAGGGCAGGCTTGAGCTGCTGCTCGGATGCCTCGAAGGGCCTTGCCCGCAGGTATCTTCTCAGCGTCTCGAGCGCACCCCCGGTGAGCCACATTCCAACCTTGTGTCTGGCACCGCACTTCATGCACAGGATGCCGCCTTCCTCGAATGAGAATGCCGTCCTCGCCTTGCCGCCCGGCGGGAACTCCCTGCCCGCGCACGAAGCGCATACTTCAAGCAGAGGCGCGAAGCCGGTATCCGCAAGGCCTGCCGTCAGGAAGGCATATGCCCCCTGCCAGGGAAACCTGCCCGCCGCGCACGCCTGAAGCGCGCTGTGGAACAGGTCGAACAGGCCCGCGGCCGGCTCGCCTTCCACCGCTGCGGCGCGCACTAACTCCAGGCACGACATCGCAGCCCTGTATCTCTCCAGCTCCGCGTGCAGTTGCGGGAAATCCTCTTTGGCTGCAAACCCTTTGAGTATGTTGAGACCGGAACTGCGTTCATAGAAAGTCAGCTCGCCCAGGACAAGCAGGTCGAATACGCTCCCGTAGGCCTTCGCCTTACGGCGTGCGCCCTTGAATATCGTGCGTACCAGCCCGAAGTCCCTCGTAAGGAAAGCCGCAATCAGGCTTGTCTCGCTGTACTCCGTTATGCGAACCGGTACTGCCGCGCTCTTGACTATCGCCATTTCTTCTCCGCAGAAGTCTGACTGATGTTACCGATGATTCCCTGCGCTGTCAAGCCGGGGTGTGCGTAACCACTTCTAAAAGAGTCCCTGCGGGACCGCCGTCTATGTGTTGACACCGGGGCGTTCTTGGGTTATTCTCTTGCCGGCTGCATTTCTCAATCAGGTCGAAGGGCGGGTGAGGTCACATGGCAATCAGATTCAACTGTGTCAACTGCGGCAAAGCCATGGTAATACAGGATTCCATGGCAGGCAAGACTATGAAGTGTCCCGGGTGCAAAACCAGGATAACTGTGCCGGGGGCTGAGTTCGAGTATGGGAAAGACTGGGAAGACAGCGGCGCAGAAGATGCTCGACCCGTGAAGAAACGGGCACCGCTGCGCAAGCGGCGCCCGATACCGGGAGGCCGGCCTTCGCGCCCGAAACTGCCTTCCGAAGCCGAGGAAGAAGGGCAGCAGCTAACCGAGATAGAAGAAGATGATGAAAAAGTGGAGTGCCCCTACTGCAGGGAATTGATAAGGCCGCAGGCCCGCAAGTGCAGATACTGCGGTGAGTTCCTGGAGAAGCGCCTCCGAGTGAGACATGCGGGCAGGGAGTACCGCGGCAGGCGCAGAGACCGCATGGAGGTGGAGAATATCACGAAAAAGGGCTCAAGGGCTCTTCTTTACGCAATCATAGGAATCTTCTTCTGCGGCATCATACTCGAGCCGGTGGCGCTGATATACGGGCTTCAGGCATTGTCGGCGGCCAAGAGGAGCAAGTATCCGGTCTCGACAGGCTCGGCAACGGCGGCTGTTGTCATTTCCTCCATCTTGCTGGGGCTTATTGTCGTCGTGATTATTGTCGCTGTTGGCATGGGCGCCGTGGGCCGGTAGGCCCGCTTCTGGAGGTTGCGAGAGTGTCCAAGTGTGCCAAGTGCGGGAAAGAGTGCCCGGAAGGCGAGAAAGCCTGCCCCGAGTGCGGCACTGCACTCGAATCTGCATCGAAGGCGTTCGCGCGCCAGGGAATCGAGGAAGCCGGTTCACTGGCGAAATCGGGGCGCTACGCCGATGCGCTGGAAAAATACCGCTCCGCCTGGGCCGCGGCTGAGGCTCTCCCCGATACCCAGCTCTCGCGGGAGGCTGCGCGGGGACTGGGGATTGTGCATTTCAGGCAAGGCGACCTCACGCAGGCGGAAAGCCACTTCCGCTTCTGCCTTGAATCGGCCCGGCGTGACGGCGACAAGCGCGCCGAAGCAGGCGCCCTCGGCAACATGGGTATCGTCTACCTCAAGCGCGCTAACTTGGACGAGGCCCTTAAGCACTATGACCAGTCCATCGAGATATATCGCACGCTCGGTGAGCGCCAGAGCGAGGCGCTTGCGCGCGACAAGGTCGCATCTCTGCACGCCAACCGGGGCGACTTTGACAAAGCGCTGGAGTGCTATGAGCTCAACCTCGAGATAGCCCGCGCCGCCGCGGACAGGGAAAGCGAGGCCAAAATCCTCGGCAATATCGGCAGTGTGCATTCGGGCCGGGGCGAGTTCGACTCAGCGCTCCAGTATTACCGGCAGTATCTTGAGATATCCCGCAGTGCTGGCGACCGGGAGGGCGAGGCGGTATCGCTCAGTAGTATTGGCAGCATACACCTGGGCCAGGGCGATGTTGACCAGGCACTTGAACACGGCGAAAAGAGCCTGAAAATCTGTCGCGCCGCGGCTGACAGGCAGAGCGAGGCAATTGCCCTGGGTGGCCTCGCAGATGCACTGCTGGAAAAGGGGGACCTCGAAAACGCAAAAAGCCAGATACTTGCCGCTATCAGGCTTGCAGAGGCTGCCGGGGCGAGACCTGTCGTGGCCAGGCATCAGGCCGTGCTGGCCCAGGTTGAGCGTGAAGCAGGCAATCACGCCGAAGCCCGAAGGGTCCTGCGTGCCGCGATAGGGGTTTTCGTAGAGCAGGGAATGAAGAAGCACCTCTTTGACGCCTTCCTTCTCGGCGCCAATCTGGCAATGGAGCAGGGAAAAGGAAGCGATGCGCAGGCCAGCCTGCTCGAAGCCAGGGCAATGCTGCCGGAAAGGAAAGACCACCTGTCGCTTCGTGACTACCACCTGTGCGGCGCCAAGCTGCTCGTCATGCTCGAACTGCCGATGGATGCGGATGACGACTTCAGGACCGCGCTCGAGCATGCCGGCGAGTGCGCCGAGGCGGCAAACCATATCTTCTACCGCAAGTACGGCGCCTTTCTCGTCAAGACGGGCGAAGTGTCCCAGGGCAGGGAGTTTCTTGAAAAGGCGAAGGCCACCTGTGAAGACCGGGTAGGACACGGCGCACGCCGCCGCGAGCTCGACGAGGTCAACACCCTCCTCGACACGCTGCGACAAACCCCCGGACTATCATCCGACACAGCATAGCCCGAAGCGGTGGCTACTTATACGGACTTCAGAAAGTAGCTGTTGATGCCTCCGGTCATTGCGAGGAGCGATAGCGACGTGGCAATCT
>DAOVDS010000423.1 GCA_030669415.1 bacterium | reverse complement strand
CAGTAACAAAGAGGTTGTGAAAGCTGCGGCGCGCTCCCTTACAGAAATAAGCAACAAACGCGCCATAGACCCGCTTATGAGAATATACTTGGATGCTACATCATATCAGCGCAGGGAAATCTTGGAGTGCTTGCGGCAGTTTCGCTCTCTGGAGACCGTGCAGTTATTTTTGAACGTTCTTGGAAAAGGCGCTGACCGCTACAGCACCGAAGTGGCCATATACGCGCTGGGTGAGATTGGTGACACACGTGCTGTTGAACCATTAAGGAGACTGCTGAAGGATGAGAAAAACGACTTTCGCATGCCTGCGGCTGCCGCACTGCTCCGATTCGCTGACAAGAAGGCGAGAAAGATTCTTGAGAAGGCCTTCAGAAGCAGACACTCTCAAAACCAGGAATGGGCTGCCTATGTCATGCGCGAATCGCCGCATCCGGACGCGTTACCGTGGCTAATAGAAGCGCTCAAGGGTAATTACGGTAGCACGCAAAGATTCACTGCGGAGGCACTGGCCAAGTTTAATAACAAGCGAGCTTGCGATGTCCTTATTGCAGTCCTCAACGAGTGCAAGTTTGTATCAACAGAAGTAATCAACTCACTCCGGCAGCTTAGAGATAAGCGCGCTGTTGGACCAATAATAGAGGTACTTGCAACAAACCAGCACCATGGCGTGCGCGAAGCGGCCGAGAAGGCGCTGCACGAGATTACGGGTCAGAATTTCGGGTGGAACTATCAGAAGTGGCGCAGGTGGCTGGAAGAGAACAAGTAACCAGTAGCCAGCAACCAGTATCCAGTAGTTGAATAAGGATTGAGATTTTCATCCTTTTCCTCCCTGGTTACTCACTGCTGGTTGCTCGCTGCTATTGACATGACGGTGAGTTTGTTTTATAAGTAAAGCCATGAGGACTGACGACATCAGAAGCATGTATCTGGAATTCTTCAGGAAGCTGAGGCACGAGGTGGTGCCGAGCTCGCCGCTCGTTCCCTCGAAGCACGACCCTACCCTGCTCTTCACCAACGCGGGCATGAACCAGTTCAAGGATACCTTCCTCGGAAAGGAGAAGCGCTCTTACACCCGCGCGTGCTCGTCACAGAAATGCCTGCGCGTCTCCGGCAAGCACAACGACCTCGAGCAGGTCGGCCTTACGCCGAGGCACCACACCTTCTTCGAGATGCTGGGCAACTTCTCGTTCGGCGACTACTTCAAGAAGGACGCGATTGCCTGGGCGTGGGAGCTGGTCACGTCGAAGGACTGGTTCGCAATAAACCCCGACTGGCTTTACGCAACCGTGCTCAAGGATGACAGCCTGGGCCTGGTGGATGACGAGGCCGGGAAGTTCTGGCTTGAGGCAGGCATGCCGGAAGACAGGATACACTACTTCGACCGCAAGGACAACTTCTGGCAGATGGGCGACACCGGCCCCTGCGGGCCGTGCTCGGAGATTCACATTGACCGGCGCGCGCAGCTTGGCGGCAGGCTCACCAAGCCCCTCGGCTCCGCATGTGACAAGTGCCAGTTCGGGAACAAGATGTACAGAAAATGCCAGAAGCTGAAAGAACATGACCTGTGCGAGCGCTACTCGGAACTCTGGAACCTCGTCTTCCCCCAATACAACATGGAGTTCAATAACCCGCTTGAGGATTTGGAGAAGCCCGGCGTTGATACGGGTGCGGGTCTTGAGCGCTTCGCGGCAGTGTTACAGGGAGTCGTTAGCAATTACGAGACAGACCTGTTTGTACCGATAATCGAGAAAACAGAGGAAATCGTCGGACTCCCCGCAGGTGAAGACAGGTTTTCGACTTCGTTCAGGGTAGTGGCGGACCACGTGCGTGCGCTGACTTTCACAATCGCCGACGGGGTTGCCTTCTCGAACGAGGGCCGCGGCTATGTGCTCAGGCGCATCCTCCGGCGCGCGCTTCGCCACGGCAGGCAGCACCTCCAGTACCAGGAGCCCTTCCTGCACCTCTTAGTGCCGGCAGTTGTTGACATCATGGGCTCGACGTACCCGGAGATTGTGGAAAAGGCAGAATACATCCAGAAGCTTGTGAAGGCTGAGGAAGAAGCATTCAGTGCGACCCTCGACCGCGGGCTGGTGATTTTCGAAGAGGTTCTCAAAAAAACCAAGCGGGCAGGCCTTCGAGTTTTCCCCGGCGATGAGGCGTTCAGGCTTTACGCTACTTACGGTTTTCCCATGGACATGACACAAGTCATGGCAAAAGAAGCTGGAATGACTGTTGTTGAGAAGACATACAATGCCCTGATGGAGGAGCATCGCGAGCGGTCGCGTGCACTAACCAAGTTTGAAGTAGAGGAATCATTGCTTTCAAAACTTAACCTGCCGCCAACCGAGTTCGTCGGTTATGCTACAAC
>DAOVDS010000066.1 GCA_030669415.1 bacterium | reverse complement strand
CAGTTCTTGCTGTAGCCATCCTGGTCCCATTTGCCATCCTTGTCTTGATGAAAATTAAGCCATCGCAGCGCAGCAGTCACAGCTTTTTCTGTATGCTCTGAACCGCCTTCACGCTCCAATGCTTTTTTGCCCCAGCGCTGCCCGTATGCGCCGTAGCGCCCGCCTTCTATGTGGTAGGCGTCAATATTGCTGTTGGGCTCGAACCCTTTCATACTGCGTGCGCTTGGTGGGACCTTTTTGGCGGTTTCAACCTCCTCTGCGAAATAGTCTCCGTGCTTGGCGAAGTAGATGTCCTTGATACCTGCATTGACGCATTCTTTCAGTGCCATGATAACGTGCTTGAATGGTGCCAGCGGGCTTGGGTGAATTATGACCGGCAGCCGCTCGTAAGACTTTGTTGGCACGAAGCACTGCTTCCGCGAGCGGACATGTTCGCGAAACCTTTTATAATCAGGGAGAACATCACCAGGCTCTTTGGCTGCCGTCCGGAAAAGCACATTGTTGACCTTGAGCAGGATACGCCCGCTCTTGGGGTCCGTGCTCTCTCTGTAGGAGTCCGGCTTGGCCCAGAGCAGCCTTACTCTTATCATCTGCAAGGTCGTGACAGGGGTGCCCGGCCGGGCTTCAAGTGCGATAACGTCCTTGCACAACGGCTCTTTTACAGGCAGCCAGACGCTGACTTCTTTGCCCTCGTCAACTTCAGCATGAGCAAAGGATGTGCGCCTCATGCCCGCGCCCGCGCAAGCCTCGAGCGCTTTCGCCACCCCCTCATAGCGCACATCACCCTCTGTCTTTATCAAAACCCCGAGAAGCGAAACTTCCTTGTCCTCAACAATCTCTTTGGGAGCGCTTTTCGCCTTATCGCGAAGGTCCCGCTTTAACTGCCCCAAAGCTGTCTTAACGCCGCCCAAGAAGATTTCACTATCAGCCTTCAAATGCAATGTAACGGTGCCAGGCTCCTTCTTTGTGCATTCGGTCTGGTCACTGCACGAGAACGTTAGGAGCGCGAGACTGACAAATAACAAAATAGTTCTCAGTCCCATTGCCGAACTCCTTTGTCCCCGGCGCAACTAATCACACTTACAGTCTAACCCGAACGGCACTCAGAATGCAACCGAACCCGTGATTCTCCCTGTTCCCCTGTTCTTCGGCCGCTTCCCGTGCAAGCAGGGAATAGGAATCAGGGAACAGGTTTCAGCAGAAATCTAACCCCTGAATGCTGGTTACTCCGCTACCAGGCGCTGATTTCTCCCGTTATTTCCTCGAGCAGGTCTTTCACCGTGACAATCCCAACTGCCTCCTTTCGGGGCCCGACCACCAGCCCCATGGGCTGGCGCGCCTCGCGCAGCACCACGAGCGCTTCATCTATACGGGCCGAGCGCGGCAGCGACGGAAGCGGCCTTATGAGATGCTCGATTCCCGTTTCGAGTTTCGAGTTTCGAGTTTCTGGTCCTTCCTTCCCGAAACCCGGAACCCGCAACTCGGAACCCTCTTCGTAGAAGAGGTCGAAGAGGTTGAGCACCCCTACAATTTGACTGCGCGAGCCGCGATAGACCGGCATGCGCGAGAAGCGCTTCTCCCTCGCAAGCTCGAGCACATCCTCGCGCTTCGCCGACTCGCTTACCATGACGGCAAGCTCCAGCGGAATCATCGCGCCGGCGAGGTTTTTGGCGGGCAGTTGCATGATGTTTCGGACCATCTCCAACTGGCTCTGCGTCAGCGCGGCAGGGCCCGACCCGCTCGTGAGGTGGTGTTCTACAGCTTTTCGCGTCAGGAACTCGTTCTCAAGCGTGCCGCGGTGCCCCAATACGAAGCTGACTCCACCCGTCAGCACGGACAGCACCTTTACAAACGGCGCAAACAGCACGTTGAAAATGTAGAACGCCCGGGCTGAGGAGTAGACCAGCGTGTTCGCCCTGCGCCGGTATATGTTCTTGGGCAGCATCTCTGCGAAGACGAGGACTGCCACAGTCGTGAAGGCGGTGGTCACGAGCGCCTTGGCCGTCAGGGAGCCCTGCCTGTAGAAATGCTCTGTCACCTTCGTCGCGTAGATGGTCGCCAGGAAGATGCTCAGGTTGGTGCCTATCAGCAGGCCTGTGACAAGCTCCGACTTCCTGCGAAGCAGACGCGCCAGCGGCTTCGCCTCCCTGTCGCCCTGCTTGGCCCTCACGTAGTAGCGAAGCGGGTCAAGTACGTAGATTCCCGTCTCCATGCCGGAGAAGAAGCCTGACAGAATCAGGAAACACACGGCAGTCAGAATGTAAAGCACTGCAAAAGTCACTTACGCTCCCCAACAAGAAAACAGAACACAGAATGAAGAATACAGAACACAGGCCTCACACCTCAATCCTTCTCCGCCAGCAGAACCTTCGGATGCCTGTCCACCACGCGCAGCACGGTGAACCTGTAGCCCGCCAGCTTTACCGAGTCCCCCTTTTTCGGCAGGCGGTCAAGATGCATTGCGACCATCCCGCCGAGCGTCTCTATCTTCTCATCGGCAAGCCCCTCGCCCGGCGGGTAGCCGGCCGTGTCGTTCCATTCCCGCAGCGTGAGGCTGGCCGAAACCATGTACCTGCCCTCGGACAGGCTCGTCACCTTCTCGCGTGACTTGTCGAACTCGTCCTCTATCTCGCCGACTATCTCCTCGACAATGTCTTCCAGCGTCACAATCCCTTCCAGCCCGCCGTATTCATCCACAACCATGGCTATTGTCTGCTGCCGCGCGAGCAGGGCGCGCAGAATGTAGTCAATCTTCGCAGTCTCCGGGAAGAACATTCCCGGCCTCACAAGCGAGTCAAGAGTCTCCTGCGGGCTGAGAAACACATCCTTGGAATGTACCACGCCTATGATGTTGTCGGGGTCGTTTCGCCACACGGGAATCTTCGCATGCTTGGACTCGCGAATCAGTTCCAGAAAGCGCTCCCTGCCGGCGTCGATATCGCAGAGCGCCACGCTGACGCGCGCCGTCATCACTTCTCTGACTTCAATCACCGCAAACTCGATGACCTCGCCGAGCATGCTCCGTTCCCGCGGCGTCAGGAGGCCGTAGTCGCTCCCGACATCCAGGAGGTTGGCGAGGTCCGCCGGGGTCAGGGCCGGTTCCTTCTTCCCACCCGGCACCACTGCTGTAAGCGCACGCACGAGGGCGTCAAAGACCATCCTGAGCGGGTAAATCGCCGTCCTGAAAGGCAGAAGCACCGGAGAGGACAGCTTCGCCACCGTCAGCGGCAGATTCACCGCAATCGACTTGGGGATAACCTCGCCAAAGACTATCAGGAGCACAAGGCAGACGGCATTTACCAGCACGAAGACATGGTATCCGTGCCTGCCGGCCAGCCTCGCACCGTAGAGGACCGCCAGGCTCGAGTACAGCACGTTGACAAACATGTTGCCCAGCACAACAGTCACCAGGAGGGTGCGCTCACTCCTCAGCAGCGCCGTTATGCTGCGGCCCACCATGCCGGGTTTCTGCTGTATCCTGCGAAGATGGTGGCGCGGAATCGAGAAAAGCGCCGTCTCGCTTGCTGAGAAAAAAGCGCTCCCCAACAGGAGAAACGCCATAACTACAAGTTCCATCGGTTATCAAACCCCGCCGTTACTTCGACGATTCCTTCGCGTACCAGCGCAGCCACTCGCGCTGGGTGGCGAAATCCTTGCCAGTCTTGGTCTTCAGCTTCGCAAGCGCCGCTTTCGCAAGATGCTCATCCTTCTCCGGAAGCAGGAGAATGAGGAACATCACATTCTCACCCAGCGCGTTGCTCTTCACGAACTTGCTCGCGCTGTCCCAGACATCAAGCTCCGCCAGAAGCTGCTTCGCCCCGTACTGCACAGTCAGCGTGCCCGACTTCACCGCCTCCTGCAGCGCCTCCTTGGCCGCCAGGCCCACCGAGCGCAGCGTGTCCTGGGCCTCGCGCCTCTCCTTCCAGCGGTCGCTGTCCAGGTTCGCGATTGCCTGCCTTATCTTCGCCTCAAGCTCCTGCGTCTTCTCAGGCTCCCCCAGGGCACCGAGCCTCTTTACCGCACCGGACCACGTCTTTGTCCTCACCTTGTCGTTGCGCAGCACTCCCGCGTGCTCGAAACCCAGCGTGCTCCGGACAATCTCCCAGGGATGCTCGACATGCTTGATTATCTCCGGCAAAAGCGGGATGACTGCCGCACCCCCGACTCTCGCAAGCGCCTGCGCCGCGTAGGCTCTGACATCCTGGTGCGAATCAGTGCTCATCGCCTCTATCAGGTCCGGTATCGCTTCCTCACTGCGCATCTGGCTGAGCGCCTTGGCAGCCGCGGTCCGCAGCGTGACATCGGAGCCCTTCCTCATTATTCCCGCAAGAGCGCTCACAACCTTGTCCGAGCCGAGTCTCTCCATCGCCAGGCCCGCAGCCACAAGAAGCTCCGGGTGCGCGCTGCGCCGAAGCATCACCTCGAGTTGCCCCAGCGCACTCGCATCGCCGAGCTCGCCCAGTCCTTCGGCGGCAATCATCTGCATCCTGACGGAGCTATCCTTCGCGAGAATCCCGGTAAGCAGGCCCAGGGCGCCCGGGGTCTTCTGAGATGCAAGCCTGGTTATTGCAGCTTTGCGAATGCCCTCAGACTGGCCCTCGCCTGCCATCTCCAGAAACAGCCTGTCCACATCCTCGCCTTTGAAAAGCGACAGCGACAGCAGCGAGGCGAGGCGCGCCTCGGAAGATTCATCCTTGCGGACTATCTCAATAAGCGTATCCTTCGCCTCCGACGTCTTGGACTTCGAGATGGCGGATATGGCGGACAGCCTCACGCCCGTGACTGGCTCGCTCTGGGCCACCCTGACCAGCACTTTCAGCGCCTCCGGGCTCTTGATCTCCGCCAGGCTCAACACTATTGCGCCCCTGACCTCGTTGGACTTCTCCAGACTCAATGCCTGAGCCAGCAGGGGTACCGATTTCTCGGCATCCACCTTGCGCAGGTTGTACACGATAGCGGAGCGAAGGGAAGAGGATCTGCTCTCAAACAGCGCCTTTTTGAGTGCCGCAATCGCCTCGTCCGTTCCGCGCCGGCACAGGATACCGGCGGCACTCTGGCGCAGGCTGCCGGCCGGGTCGCTCAGCAGCACCCAGATTATGCCTGCCGTGGCGTTCTCAGTCTCGATTATCGAAAGCGCACCCAGCATTCGCGAGCGCACAGTGTCGTCCCGCTCAACCTTCACGGCTGCCGCAAGTGCGCCGGCGGCAGAGTCGCCGCCTATCTCCTGGAGGACCCACACCGCGTGCGAGCGCAACTCGGAGTCCGACTCATCCCTGAGCACTACCGCGAGAGCTTTGACAGACTTCTCACCCTTCACGCGTGAGAGAATCTCAAGCACTGCGGAAGTCACCGACGGGCTGCGCCTCTTTTTCATCAACTCGACAAGCGGCTCGACGGCATTTTCCCCCAGCTTGACAAGTTCCCCTATCGCCTTCTGTCGCTCGACGGCAGTTCCTTCCACTACCTGCTTTATCAGCTTCTCAGTATCGCCGCGCTCTTCCTGAGCCTGCACAGCAGGGAGGCAAAACAGCCACCCCAACCACAGCAGGCAAAAGCCGACAGGCAATAGCCAATGATCCTTGGCTCGTCTTTTTCTCATACAACAATTATACCTTATCTACACTCTCAAGTCAAACAGGCAACCATGCGCCCTCTTTGGCCGCGGAGCCTCGCATGACAACCCGTGTGTAAGAAAGGAGATATGGAGATTGGTGAGAGAGGGAGATATTCTCTCTTTGCCTTTTCCAAGAAAACACGTTCTACTTCTATCCCTATATCTACGTTATCACCCTGTCTCTCACCGCAGAGGTCCGGCAGAGAACCACAGAAGTGACGGGGGGAAAGCGGATTCATAAAAACTCGATGTAAGTTGTTGGCGTATAAGGGATGCATTTTACAGATGCCGGCTGCGGTGATGGGCAGCTCAAGTTCGAGACCTGCACTTGAAACCGTCCACTCACTTGCAAGTCACCTGTTAAGATGGTATTATTATGGCGTCAGGAGGTGGGTATGAAGAACAATTTGACTTCAGGTTCCGGACCACGCGAGTTGCTGCGCCGCGTGGCTCAAAGGCAGAATACTGTCCGGCTTGGCTCGCGGGCGTACATTTTCCTTCTCGTGTTCAGTGTCTGCTACGGGGTGCTTCTTGTCCTGTCGCGGCTGCTCGGGCTGATACCGGACGGGTTTTCGCCTGTCACGCTGCTGGCGGTGCCGGCCTGCGCGGGTGCGCTGGCGCTCGTGGTGCGCCGCGCGCCGACCGCAACGGAAACGGCGCGTCTGATAGACACGAGGGCAGGCACCAACGACCTGTTCCTGACGGCGGTGCTGATAGAGAAATGCGCAGGGCGGTACAAGCCACTCGTCCTGAAGGAAGCGCAGGAGCAAGCCCCTTCAATCGAGGCGCGGCGAGTTGTGCCGTACCGGTGGGTGCCAAAGGCGAAGCACGGGGCTCTGTCGCTTGTTGTGTTGCTGGCCGGGGTACTGTTCCTGCCGCAACTGGACCCCTTCGGCAAGGAGGAGCAGCGCCAGCGCGCCGCACAGCGGAGGCAGCGGCTCAAAGACAGCAGGAAGGCGACGGCTTTCCGCCTGGACAACCTGCGCAGGGAGACGACTGCGAGGCATTCGAAGGAGGTGGAGCGCGCCATTTCCGAGCTCAAGAAGATGTTCAACGCCACAAAGCCGACACAGAGGAAGGCGAACCTGACCAGGCTGAGCCAGGCCCAGAAGGAGATGGGCAAGCTCTGGCGCAAGGCGAGCGAGCAGAAGCTAAAGGATACCCTGCGCCGGTCTGACTTGAACCAGAGTTTCGGCAAGGGGGAGCTCAAGGAGCTCACCAAGTGGAAGCAGGAGCTGCAGGATGGCCGCGCTTCGAGCATGAAGAAGAAGCTGGACGAGCTGCAGAAGCTAACGGACAAGCTTGCGAAAAGCTCCGACGCTCTCGAAAGGGAGAAGCTGAGGGAGCAGATAAGGAAGGCTCTTCAGGACTTGTCCGAGTTCTCCGCCAACGAGCTCAAGTCCAAGCCTCTGGACAGCGCACTTGCCAGGGCGCTCGAACAGCTCGACATGTCGAAGCTCGAAGGCATGTCGAAGGAGGCGCTCGAGGGCCTGAAGGAATCACTGAAGCTGACGCAGGAGGAGCTCGAGAAGCTGGCCCAGGCCATGCGGGACCTCAAGTCGCTCGAAGAGGCGCTGAAGGCGCTGCAGCTTGCGAAGAAGCTCAACGAGCTCGAAAAGCTCGATGGCAAGGGGTGAAGGGGATGCGAGGGAATGGAGGACTATTCCCAGCTATTCCGCAAAGAACTGCTCGAAGAGCTCAAAAGGCTTGCCAAGCTGCTGGAGGAGACGACAGACCCCGCCGAGAAGGCGCGTCTCTTGCAGCTTCTGGCCAGGCTGGGCGCCGGGCTCAAGCCGGGCATCATGCCAGGCAAGGGGCCGGGAATGGGCCAGCGAGGACAGGGCGAGGGCGGCAAGGCACCAGAAAAGGATGATGCAGACACCGATTTCAAGCCGGACCAGGCCAGGTCGGCGCTGACGGCGGGGAAGATGCTTCTCAAATGGAAGGAGCGCGGCATTTCGCACGCAGGCAAGGCGAAGGAAGAGTACCTGCACTCCGTCGAGAAGGTGAAGCAGGGGGTCAGCGAGGCGATTCTGCACGAGCAGATTCCACCCGGCTACCACGAGGCAATCAAGAAGTACTTCGACACTATGGGAGAGAAGGATGAGAAGAAGAAGTCGAAATGAGTGCCGGGGCTCAGCGCTCCATCCTGTTCTTGTGGTTGTAGTGCTCCTGGGGATTCTGGGGGCTTACTTCCTGGTGTGGGGCGGCGCCCGGGACAGGCTTGTTGTCTACTGCGCACACGACTCCGTCTACTCGGAGAAGATTCTGCGCGAGTTCGAGAAAGCCACGGGTATTCCCGTGTCAATCCGCTTCGACACGGAAGGCACCAAGTCGCTGGCGCTGACCGAGCTGCTTATCAGGGAGAAGGAGAACCCCCGCTGCGACGTGTTCTGGAACAACCAGCTTCTCGGGACCGCGGCCCTGAAGGAGCACGGCATTCTGCATCCGTACAAGGGGCCGGGTTTCGAGAGAATCCCCGATAGGTTTAAGGACCCGGACGGGTGCTGGTGCGGTTTCGCGGCGCGGCTGCGGGTCTACATTGTCAACACCGACAAGCTGAGCCCCACAGAAGAGGCGATTGGGAAAGTCCTTGAAGGCAGCCTTTCGCGCGTGGCAATCGCCAAGCCGCTTTACGGCACCACGCTGTCGCACTACAGCGTCCTGTGGCAGGAGTGGGGGGAAGAGAAGCTCAAAGCCTGGCACAATGACTGGCGCGAGAGGGGCGTGAGCGAGGCGCTTGGAAACGCCACCGTCAAGAACCTTGTGGCCCAGGGCGTGTGCGACATCGGCCTGACCGACACGGACGACTTCTTCGTGGGGAAGGATAACGGCAAGCCGGTTGCGATGCTCCCGTACAGGCTGGAGAGCGGCGAGGTCATCTGCATGCCCAACACAGTCTGCATAATCAGGGGCACCGGCAGGCTGGAGCAGGCGAAGAAGCTAACTGACTACCTGCTGTCGGCCGAGTGCGAGCTTGCGCTGGCGAAGTCGAAGTCCAGGCAGGTCCCGCTCGGGGCTGTCGAGGAAGAAGAGCTTTCGGAGGAAGTGCGGGAACTGAAGCAGTGGACGAAGGAAGCGTACGCCCTGAACAGCGTTGTCGAAGTTAGGGCGGCATGCCTCTCCTGGCTGAAATCGGAATATCTCAAGTGAGAAGTGTAAGCAAGGGAGATATGGGGACAACGGGGAAAGTTCAAATGCCAAAGCTCAAATGTCAAATGAAATCCAAAGCCCAAAGGACAAAGGACAAAGGGAGAAAGACGTTTTGGCATTTGGACTTTGACATTGATTTGGCATTTAGATTTTGGGCTTTGTCATTTGAAACTCAATCTCCTTATCCCCTTTTCTTACACAGAGAATAAGGTGAGCCTAACGGTCGAAGTCTGGTCGGCGTTGCTTCGCGGGGCGTGTATTGCGCTCCTTGCACTTGCGATTGCCCAGCCAGTCAGAACAGTGTTGCAGGGCCTTTCCCGGAGGGCGCGCCGCGTGGCGTGGCTTCTTCTGCTGCTGCCGTATCTCACACCTGTGCTGCTCGTCGGCTACGCGTATTCGAGCTTCTCGCTGTCCCTTATTCACTACCCACGGGCCAATGAAGTGCTCTACGACGCGCTGGTGCTGCTGAAGCTCGTGCCGGTAGCGGTGCTGGTACTGCATCTTTACCCTTCGCCTGTCTCGCCGGAGGCCCTGCACTGCCACAGGATTCTGCAGGTTGCCAGAGGTATTCCAGCGCGGTTGCTGTCAAGCCTGAAGTTCCGCCTGCGTGCCAGCGCCGGGGCCAACTGCGTCGCTTTCGCGCTTGTCTTCCTCTTTGCGTTCGGCGAGTTCGAGATGGCCTCGTTGCTGGGGACGGGAAGCTGGACAGTCAAGCTCTTCGATGCCCAGGCGGGGGGGCTGCTTCTGGGCGAATCACTGTATCTTGCACTCCTGCCGGTGGCGCTTGAGGCGGCGCTTCTTGGGGCTGTGCTCGGTGTCCTGTATCGCGGCAGGCGCTCCGGAGCGCTGCCGGGGCACCTGCGGGCCGCAAGTGGCAGAGGCGCGCGCGCGGCAGTCTGGGGCTACCTGGGCCTCGCCGCGGGGGCCCTCACCGTTCTGCCCGCCTTCCTGGTTCTTCGAGGGACGTTTGAGGGCCTGAGAGTATTGACTGAGAACTTCGTGCTTGCCAGAGACATTGGTGCAAGCGTTCTCTTTGCGCTGGGCGCTTCCGTGTGCGCCTACCTGGGCGCGGGCTGGTTTGCGGGGCGGATAGTATCCGGGCGGCGGGCGAGAACCGCGCTGCTCTGGACGTTCCTTCTGTGCGTACCCGGGCTGCTGGGAGCGCTTCTTCTTTCGCTCCTTGTGCTGTCCGTTTTCCAGTTGCCCGGACTGCACGCGGCCTATGACACTCCTGTGCCCCTGCTTGGAGCTCTTGTCCTGCTTATCTTTCCCTTCGCGCTGGTGTTGCGGATTCTGCTTCACTCACAGCGCCCCGGCGAGGCGCTGCACCTGGCGGGCATGTTGAAGGAAGCGCCGGCTCCATCCTCCCGGAGGAACGCCAGGCGGCTGGTGTGGGAGATGAAGAGCTCCAGGCTGTTCTTGGTGGCGTTTCTTCTCTTCTGCTGGGCATACTTCGACATGACTGCCTCTTCGCTTCTGTCTCCTTCGAACATGACGCCCGTGCTTGTCAGGCTGTATAACCTGATGCACTACGGGCAGATGGCGGTGCTGTCCGCCATGGTCTGCGCTGCGTTTCTCGTACCTTTGGTGTTTCTCTGCATCGCCTGGGCGATGCGCGGTCTCCTGGCCCGGTTGTACCTGCATGGGTAAGACACTGTGGAAATTGCGGGAAGTCTGCTTGAGGGGTGAGAGCATGCCCCGGCTCGACAACGTTACGGTCGAGGTCGGCGAAGGGGTCAGCGCCGTTATCGGCCCTTCGGGCTCGGGCAAGACTTCTCTTCTGAACCTGCTTGTCGGATTCGAGACGCCCGACAGGGGCAGCCTGGAAGCGGCGCTGCCGGAAGGCGGGCATCCGCTTCCCCTTTTCTGGGTTCCTCAGAACGGCGGTCTGTGGGGGCACCTGAGTGTCCGCGAGCACCTGGAAATGGTCAGGCCTCCCGAAGCGCCGGGCGAGAGGATTCTCGAAGTTCTCGACTCGCTGGATATCGCAGACAAGGAGGCCTCGTATCCGCACCAGCTTTCCCAGGGCGAGAGGGCGCGGGTGTCGGTGGCTCGGGCGCTTACCTGCGGCGCGGGCGTGCTGGTCATGGATGAGCCGTTTGTGAGCGTCGATTCGGCCAGGGTCCCGAAGTACTGGGATGCGGTGCGAAACCGCATCGGGGCCACGGGGGCGGCGCTCGTTTTTTCCACCCACCGCCCGGAGGCCGTGCTGCGGGAAGCCGGGCGCGTCGTCTGCCTGAAGGAAGGGCGCCTTCTGTACGCGGGCGAGGTCGGGGAACTCTACCGGCACCCCGCCAGCCTGGAGCTGGCCGAGTGCCTCGGCGAAGCCAACTGGCTCGAGCCGGAGGAAGCGCAGCTCTGGCTGGGAAGAGGCGCGGAGGCGCCGCGCTGCTGGCGTCCCGAGCAAGTCTCAATCGCACGAGCCCAAGATGGCGCGTTCGTGGTGGAGTCGTGCCTTTTTGCGGGCGCGGTTGCCGAAGCGAAGCTCAGACACGAGAAGACGGGACAGGTTCGCACGTTTTTTCACCGGCCCTCTGCAAACAGCCTGCACCGGGGCGAGCGCGTTACCATTGAAATCAGGCGTGAGGCATGAGGGAGAAACAGAATACAGAATGAAGGATACAGAATACAGAATGGAGAATGCAGAATACAGGCCTCAAGTCTCAGGTCTGCTGTTCTTCATCATCCTCTTGCTCCTGCCCGGCTGTGGCGATGCAGGTGAGGCGACTATCGCCGTGAAGAATATCCATCTGTGGCCGTTCCCGCCGGATGGGCGCAGGATACCCGCCCCGCGCTGCGTGACTGTCTCAGGCAGCGGGGAGGTCGTTGTCCTCGACACGGGGGGAAGGGTCCTTGTCTACGACGGCGAGGGAACGCTCAAGCGCCAGTGGCGCATGCCGGAAAGCGAGATTGGCCAGCCTGAAGGCGCCTGCGTGCTCAAGGATGGCAGAATCGCCGTGGCGGACACGCACTACCACCGGGTAGTGTTTTTCCACGCGGATGGGAGAATCGCCGGGCAGCTTGGCAAGTACGGGAAAGGGCCGGGCGAGTTCATTTATCCCGTGACACTGACCCAGGATGAAGATGAGAACATCTACGTGGCGGAATACGGGTCCAACGACAGGGTGCAGAAGTTCGCCAGGGACGGCTCTTTCCTGCTTTCCTTCGGCAGCTTCGGCACGGGGCCCGGCGAGTTCCAGCGCCCATCGGGGATTGTCTGGCACGACGGCAGGGTCTTCGTCGCCGACGCCATCAACAACCGCATACAGGTCTTTTCCGACAGCGGCAAGTTCATCGGGATACTCGGTTCTGAGCAGAAGCCGCTCACGCTGCACTTCCCGTATGACATCGCCCTGGGGCCGGAGGGCGCGCTCTACGTGGTTGAATACGGCGCGGGCAGGGTCTCGAAGGTGAGCCTGCAGGGCAGTCTGCTGGGGCGCTACGGAAACAGCGGCACAGGGCTGGGCCAGTTCAGAACACCGTGGGGAATCGGGGTAGACTCTAAGGCGCGGGTGCTTGTGGCAGACACCGGCAACCGCAGGATTGTGGAGCTCACGCAGTGAAGGTGAGGGGGCTCATAGCGCGAATATTCCCGCCGCCGCGAAGGCGGCTCAGAGCACTCAACGTGCTGCCGCTGGCCGTGTTCCTTGTCGCATTCCTGGGCACCTGGATATTTCTGGAGCTGCGCGGTATTGTTCAGTTCACTACTACCTGGCCCCTGTACCTGCTTGCGGTTACGCCGTGGATATGGTGGATGAGCTTCGCGGGCCTGAGCGGGCTGGGCCGAGTCCGTGCGGTCCTTGCGCTGGTGACGCGCCTGACGCTTGTGGGGCTGTTCGTGATGCTGCTGGCGGAGCCGCGGTCCGTCAGGAGGAGCGACATACTGAGCGTGGTCTACGCGCTCGATGTCTCCGACTCCATCGGGGAGAAAATGTCAGATGACGCCCTGACCTACATCGGCGAGACAGTCACCGGGAAGCCGGAGAAGGATGAGGCCGGGCTGGTTGTTTTCGGGCGCGACGCGGCTGTGGAGCTGCCGCCGCGAGTCTCCTTCCCGCTCGAGGCGATAAACTCGCGCGTGACCAAGGATGGCACCAACATAGAGAAGGCTCTTTCCCTCGCCGGGGCAGTGCTTCCCGAGGAGAACCAGGGCCGCATCGTGCTTATCAGCGATGGCACGCAGACGGAGGGGAACCTGACGGGGATTCTCGATGAGCTCAAATCGCGGGGGATTGCGGTCGATGTGCTGCCGGTCGAGTACGATTACAGGAACGAAGTATGGCTCGAGCGGCTTGAGCTGCCGCGCTACGTGAAGGCAGGCGAGACCTACGAGGCATCTGTCATTCTCTCCTCGCTCGAGGCGGGCACGGGAAAGCTCCGGCTCACTGAGAACGGCCAGACAGTATTTGAAGACAAGGTGGATTTCAACGCGGGCAAGAACCGCTACGTGCTGCCGCTGTACATGCGCGGTCCCGGCTACTACGAGTACGCCGCCTCGATTGAGATAGCGGCGGGCAAGGACGGCTGGGAAGAGAACAACGTCGCAATCAACCACCTTCACCTCGGCGGACAGGGGAAGGTGCTCGTGGTGACGGATTCAGGCCCGGATGCCGAGCCGAGGGACTGGGAGACGCTTGTTGAGACTATGAAGAAGAGCGGGCGCGCCGTCGAGCTGCGCCTGGCATACGACTTCCCGCGCGATGCGCTTTCGCTTATGCCTTACGACTGCATCATCTTCCCCAACGTCCCTGCGGATGCCTTCGACGTCGTCCAGCTCCAGGCGCTCCATGACGCGGTCTACAACCAGGGAGTGGGGTTCCTCATGGTGGGCGGCAAGAACAGCTTCGGCCCGGGGGGGTATCACCGCTCGCTGGTTGAGAAGGTCCTGCCGGTGTCGATGGACATCTCTCAGAAGAAGGTGCTTCCGAAGGGCGCGCTCGTCATTGTGCTTCACACCTGCGAGTTCGCTCAGGGCAACACGTGGGGTAAGCGCATTGCGAAGGAGGCCATCCGCGTGCTGGGCGCCAAGGATGAGGCGGGCGTGCTGGTGTACGACTGGCAGGGCGGCGAGAGGTGGCTCTTCAAGCTGACACCGGCCGGCGAGTACGAGCGGCTGGTGCCGCTCATAAACAAGGCACAAATCGGGGACATGCCGAGCTTCAGCACCACCATGCAGATGGGCCTTGACGGGCTGAAAGCCAGCGACGCGGCGATGAAGCACATGATAGTCATATCCGACGGCGACCCATCCCCTCCCACGCCCGCGCTTGTCAAGGGGTTTGTCGATGCGAGCATCAGCGTCACCACCATTGCGATAAATCCGCACGGCGGGTCCGACATCTCGGTCATGCGGGCCATAGCGGCCAGGACCGGGGGGCGCTACTACTTCCCAAAGGACCCGAGAAGGCTCCCATCCATCTTCATCAAGGAGGCAAAGACTCTCAAGAGGAGCATGATTCAGAACAAGACGTTCACGCCGGAAGTGTGTTTCCCTTCGGAGGTGCTCAAGGGCATAGACGCCCTGCCGCCGCTGCACGCCTATGTTCTTACAACGCCCAAGGCGTCACGCCTCTCGCAAGTTATTCTCAAAGGCCCGGAAACTGAGGAAATCGACCCTGTGCTGTCAGTGTGGAAGTACGGGCTGGGCACGACGGCGGCATTCACCTCCGACCTGTCAACCAACTGGGGCCGCGACTGGGTGCTGTGGGAAGGCTACCGCGCCTTCGTAGAGCAACTTATAACGGCGGTCTCGAGGGTGAGGAAAAAGAGCAACCTGCACATGCAGACCTTCCCCTCGGGCAACATCGGCATCATATCAGTCGAGGACCACGATGAGCGCTGCTCCTTCCTTGAGGTGGAAGCGCAGGTAAGCGGTCCGCGCCGGCAGACCAGGGCTGTCGTGCTCAGGCAGGTGGGTCCGGGCCGCTACCGGGGGCAGTTCCCTCTCTGGGGCAAGGGGCTCTACCAGGTGGTGTCAGTGGGAGTCGGCGATGGCCGGACCGAGCGGGCGCTGGGCGGTTTCGCCGTTCCCTACTCGCCGGAATACCTGCGCTTCCGGTCCAACCCGATAGTGCTCAGGCAGATTGTCACGCGCACCGGGGGCCGCATGCTGACGGGCCGCGAGAAGGGGGAAGACATTTTCAGCCACGGCCGGGCCCCCAAGGACAGTACCCGCCCCATCTTCGACTGGTTCCTTATTCTTATTGCCATCCTGGTGCCGCTTGATGTCGGGATTCGCAGAATCCAGATAGACCTGCGCGTAATCGCCGGGCTGCTCGGCCTTGGCCGCGGGAAGAAAGCGCCGAGCAAGACGCTGGGCGCCCTGCTTCAGGTCAAGAAGAGAATCAAGTTCTCCGCGGGAGAGGAGAAAAAGGAGAGGGAATTCGTGGGCACTGCGCCGACCGGGCCGCCTGCCGCGCGAGTGAAAGAAAGACCGGCGCCCGGCCCTGAAGAGAAAGAGAAGGCGCCGGAACCCGCAAAGGAGCAGGAACCGGATACCAGCGGGCTCTCCACCACGGAGCGACTGCTGAGGATGAAGAAGAAATGGAAACACGATGACCATATCTAAATTTGAACCGGAAAGCAGGTAGGTGCTATTATTAAGAGGAGAGATTATGACGACTGAAGAAGAGATGCAGGCGCAGGCCGACCAGTTCAAGGGTGACTTCGCCCGCATAAGGGAAGAGACGGGCAAGGTCATTGTCGGCCAGGAGCGGGTGGTTGAGGCAACTGTAACGGCGATACTCTCGGGCGGCAACGTGCTGCTCGAAGGCGTTCCCGGCCTGGGCAAGACGGAGCTTGTCAAGACCCTCTCGCGCGTGCTCACGCTGGAGTTCAGGCGAATCCAGTTCACGCCGGACCTCATGCCGGCCGACATTATCGGCACCACGGTAATGACTGCGGGCCCGGATGGCAGGTACAGGTTCGAGTTCCGCCGGGGGCCTGTCTTCACGCAGCTTCTGCTGGCTGACGAAATCAACCGCGCCACACCCAAGACCCAGTCGGCGCTT
Organism: bacterium; assembly: GCA_030669415.1. GTDB lineage: Bacteria > Planctomycetota > SKW154 > SKW154 > DAOVDS01 > DAOVDS01. Next base: position 132 of record DAOVDS010000066.1, on the reverse strand, counting down.
CTGGAGGCTATGCAGGAAGGGTCAGTCACGACCGGCGTGGAGACCAAGTACCTCAAGCAGCCCTTCTTCGTGCTTGCGACCCAGAACCCCATCGAGCAGGAAGGAACATACCCCCTGCCCGAGGCACAGCTT
>DAOVDS010000010.1 GCA_030669415.1 bacterium | reverse complement strand
GGACCCTCGAATCGGCGAGCAGAACGGCGAGCTCTCAGTTGCCATCTCTTTAGAACCGGGTGACTTCAAGCTCTTCTGCACGCCGATAGACTACTACACCTTCAATAACATCAAGCGTTACTGGCAGCGGGACGCATGGCGGGAGACGGAGGAGCAGCGACTAATGGACAAATGCCTCCACGAGTTGCATGAGAGGGGCAAGCTGAAATCCGAGACCTTCGCTGAACTCGACCTGTACAAGGAGTTCCTCGCAAGACAGTACTCGCAGTACATGGAAAACGCACAGGCAGGGCTTGACCAGTGGACTGTACTTGCGCATGCCAGTTTCGTCGTGTCCGGGCTGTACTCGGAGGTCTCACTAACCCACCGTGAGACCATGACGCTGCAGCTTGCCCTGAAGGTGAAGCCTACCGGCCGCTATGGGCTCGCAACTGCCAAGGCCGTTAAGAAATTGCAGCAGGAGCTTCATACCCAGGCCCTCTACTCCGGCCCCATCGACGGCCTGTGGAACAGCAAGCTGCAAACAGCCTGGGAACTGCACAAGAGGAGCCAGGGCAGATATGGTGTGATTATTGAGGAGTTTGGCACTAAATACGGCTTAAACCCGCGAGCAACAATCCTCATGCCCTCGCTTGTTGAGTCGCTGTGGGCACCCGACTCGCTGTGGGTCGGACACGACCAGCTCCGCAAGTTCCTTGAACGGGGCAAATCACACGACCCGATTATCCAAATCGGCCTGACCTTCAGAAACGGTAAGCTGGTTCCCGTATTCGCCATGTCAGGCGGCAAGTTCATGGAGGATATCGGCTGGAAAATCCGCCGCGCCACAATGCTTAAAGAAGGGGAAAAAGAGTTCACCAACGCCGCCAAGCAGGTTGGCCAGGAACTGGTCAAGGCGGGTGTGACGCCCGAGAACTATCTGGAGAAAGGGGAACAGCTTTACGAGCTGTACACAAGCGTCGAGCTGATACTCCTGCTCTACGGAGTCGTAAGAAAAGTCGCGGGAAAAGGCGCCATACGGCTCTTCAAAGAGATCTTCCGCAAAGGACGGAGCGAGACATGGGAACAGGCAAGAGAGAGAATCTACGGAAACCTCGCCAAAAGCAAACTTGTCATATTGCGCAAGGGCACAAATTCGTTTACACTAAAGCCCGAAGCGCTCAAGAAATATCCGAAGGTGGCTGGTGTGTGGAAACCCACCGGGCAGTTCAGTCTTGTTGAGAAACCGGCTGTCCGTGCTATGCGGAATCGGTGCAAAGGGGACAAATTCCGCAGAGAGTTTATGGAATGGTGGGGCAAACGTAATCCTAACAGGAAATGGGATGACAGGTGGGCGCTGCATCATGTGAAGCCTCTTAAATGGGGCGGAGATAATGAGTTCAACAACATAGCGCCGATACTGCCAAGCGACCACGACGTTCTAACGAGCTTCTGGAACAAACTCATGTTTGAGCTAGCTCGTTTGGGAGCGAAACCTTGAGAGAAGGCTTTAGATTTTTCAGACAGTGGATGGCAAACAATCCGCGACAGTGGCGCAAAAGGGGAAATGCTGACCTGAGCGTGCCGCCAGATTTCAAGTACACTTTGGGGCACGAGGTTGTCCCTATTTACATGCGTTTCCTGCAGGAGTTTGGCGCTCTGAATCTGCTGAGCGTGGATGAAGAAACCCCTGAGTCCGGCTTCGCGTGCCAGTTACTGACTCCCTGGGAGATCCATAAGAGCTTTGTTGAAGGGATAGTCTGCTGGAATTCTCCCGAATTCAAATGGGACTTCAGTTACCTGATGCCGTTCTGCCAGCATACTTGGACAGCTTATACTTACTGCTTCGACATGAGCTTTCCAGGTGATAACGACTTGCCTGTTGTCATGTTCGACCCCACAGGGGGGATTCCCGATGCCGACTGGAAGATTGCTGCATCCTTCCTGTATTGGCTTGAGATAATAGTCAAGTTCGACGTGCCGTGATAACACTATGGACTGGCTAACTTCCAAACAGGATGTGAATGCGTGAGCGCCGCGTACGAAAAACTCCGCCCAACCCTCAAACGCCCCAAGGAGTAACATCTTTGTCATGTTGTTTCCAGTTAGGGCTTTCGCAAGAGAGTTTTTTCGTTGACAACTGGCGGACTCAGCGCGTCTAATTATATGGAAGGAGCGTAGACGGAGCACGCGAAATACCATTTCATTGGCATAGGAGAATCCGCATGAGAGCGGTTATGCTTGTTGCAGATGCAGCAGTGGTCCATCCGGACAATACTTTCAGCATTTTGCGGGGCGGTATTACAGAGTCGAATGTTCCACCCAACAGACCTGCCATATTCAGAGGTGCAATCCTTGTACGAATAGAGTATTCGGCTGGTGACAAGGGCAAGCATGACCTCAGGCTTGTATGTGTCGATGAAGATGGCACGTCTGTAGCTCCCGACATAACAGGACAACTCGACGCAAAGCAGGCCGGCGCTGCACACGTAGCACTAAACGTCCAGATCACGTTCCCGAAGAAAGGGCGCTATACCTTCATCCTGTCCTTAGGCAAACAAGAAAAGGACAGGTGGACGATTCACGTGAAAGAGGCTTCTAAGCCGAAGAATTAGAAAGAGGGAAGAACCATGCCCGAACTCGCCTTGAACCTCAACCCGAAAGAGACGGCAGAGATACACTGGAACGAGAAACGTGACTACGACTACTCGGTAGATTATCCAAAAGAGACTAGGAGTAACGACATTTCCATAGCACCTCGTCCTCCTACAACTGTTCTTCTGGCAGTGCCTTCAGATAATTTGAGGCTTATCAAAGCTCTCGTCCTTGATATTTTACCCGATAACGATGCTGTAACAGTTTGGTCATCTGATTTAAAGCTATTTGGATGCGGAAGTGACATCGAAGAGGCCTTTGATATCTTCGGTAACGAAGTGATCGAGTTATACTACGAGATGAAAGAGAGCAAAGAAAAACTTGGCGCCCAAGCCATGAAGACTTGGCAATTTCTGAAATCAGCCATCAAAGAGATAAAAGTGCGATAGATGAAATGGAGAGACGTCAGGAGAGCTTACGACAAGCTGCATATCGAACTTAAACCTGGAAAGCACTTTCGCGGTTGGTTCGAATTTGGTGGTAGGAAGCAGTGGCCGGTTCAGATGTCCCATGCCCGTGGCGACGTACCTGGCAAAGTCCCAGCCAAGATTAGCGCTCAACTCCGCCTCTCTTTGGCAGAGCTTCGACAGCTTATCGACTGCACGATTGACCACGATGAGTACGTTCGAATCATGAGAACGAAGGGTCTTCTTCCGTAGGTTGATTCGCTCTTCAGCGGCGGTGGCGCAGCATGGTGACGACGAGGACCACGGCGAGGCCGATACAGACCACGGCAATCAGAATCGAGATGTAGTAGAGGTATTCCTGCTTCTGCTGCATGAGGGCTGCGTGCGCCTTTTCGAGGCTTGCGCGAAGCTGTATTGTCACTTCTTCGGCCCGCTCACGCTGGCCAGTGGCGATTTTGATCTCCTCCATCTTCTCTCTCAGCTTGCGCCGCAGCGTGGCGTAGTCGGCATCCTCGGGCAGCGGCTCTTCCTCGTCCGGGCCCGCCTTCGGTGGCGAGGGTAGGCCGGGAGTGCCGGTTGAGCCTTCCTGCTCCAGCTCGGTTAGCTTGCGCGCCAACTCCTGTTTGATTGTGTCGAATTCAAGCAGGAGGCCGTCGAGCCTGGCGACTTTTTCCCGCTCGGTGAGCTCGTAGTCATCCACGCGGGTGCGAAGCGGCTTAAGCAGCGCGTTCACTTCCTCGAGCCGCCGGTTGAGAAGCTCCATCTGGGCCCTCGCGCCCGCAAGCTGCTCCTGCTTCTCCAGGAACAGCCGGACCATCTGCGCGGAAGGAGTCCGCAGGGGCCGCACGCGGTAGGGCTCCTGCCCCGCCGGCCCCAGTATGCCGGGCAGGCTGTTCCAGAGTTTCAGCCTGCGCATTGCCGCCGCGCCTTCGAGTGCAACGGACCCGGTGCCCGCGCCCCGGAGGTCCTGGATAGCTTCCCCGAGTTTTCTTGCCTGGTAGAAGCCTGCGGGCGGGTCGGTGATAAGTCTTCGCACCCTGGTGCCGAGGCTGGTGTATATCTGCGCCCGTTTCTGCGTGCTGCCCGTAATGCCTGGAAGAGAGGCTATCTCGCTCTCGAGCTCCCCTGCGAGTTTCTTGTCCGCCCCGGCCAGGCTGGCTCTTATTCTTCCGAACGCCGCCCTGAGCTTGGCTGCTGGGTCCTTCGGGTCTTTGTCCGGGTTTGCGGTCAGGTCTTCGAGTATCTCGACCATAGTCTGAATGACCCGGCGCTCCTCGCGGTAGATATCCTCCACGCTCAGCCCGGCGTAGACATGAACGAGGCTGCGCGAGCTGGCCACCATGTAGAAGGCCACGTCGGCAAGCAGCTTTCGGTAAGTCGCGAACTCTCCCGGCAGGTGCGACCGGTCAACGTCAAGCACGAGGAAATCGAACCACTGCCCGAAGTCGGTCCACCGCTGCCCCGCGAACCGGCCGGCGGCGGGCGCGTTCCAGTGGGCCCGGGCAGAGAACTCCAGCTTAGGCGAAATGGCGCGTGCGCGCCGGAAGACCTCGGCACAGAAGTCGCGTATCACGTCGGTACGGTAGGTGTAGAAGAAGTAGTCCATGTCGGAGGGGCCGCGCTTTACGTAACTGCCCAGAAGCATGTATTCGCTCATAACCTTGCGGCTGCGCAGCTCGGTGAAGTAGTCGGCCGGAAGTGCCGTCGCGCCGCCCTTCCACCCGGCGAGCGGGTCAGGCACGAGCCGCGGCGGCTCGAAAGACTCCCCGGGAAGCGCCGGATAAAACAGCCGGCTGCGACGCGGAAACTCCCGCACGCAGTAGTCGCAGAAGCAGAATGAGTCGGGCCCCGCCCCACCCGCGAAGGAAAGGTGGTCGAGGTGAATACCGTCAACGGCGTAGTTCTTGAGAAGCTCTTCAATCATTGGAATGAGATAACGGTCGGCGTAGCCGGGACGCCGTGCCGGGCACATCCACACGCCCGGCGAGTCCTCCAGAGCGGCGGTAGTCTTTTCAAGCGGGCTCAGGGCTGCCCACTTGGGGTGGTCGTTCACGGGCGGGGAGCTGGCGCCCTCCAGGAATGCGCAAAGGCCCGCGTGGACTATAAGTCCTTCCTTGCCAGCCGCGTCGAGCACAGCCTTCAAGGGGTCGAACTTCGCCAGGGACGGCGCGCGCGCGCCAAGGAATCGCTTGCTGCTGAAATAGATGGCGCCGTCAGGCTCTTTGACCTGGAGGACAAGAACGTTAAAGCCCGCCTGCCTGCAGCTCTTGACCAGCGCCTCGGCGCCGGCCTGGTCGCCGATATCTCTTGCCCGGGCAAACACCACCCTGCCCTCGACGGCCGGCTCCTGCGCGAGCCCCTCCGCAGGACAGAACGCAAGAAATGCAACAAGGCAGGCACCAATAAGCAGCGCCCTTGTCCGCACCACCTGTCCAGTTTTTTGGAGATTCCCCTGCATATTCTGCAAAAATATACCAGATAAGCGCCTGGGGCGCAAGCCCTAACTTGCGCTTCCAGACAGGCCGCGGGTCATTTGCACTCTGGCGATGAAGCGTGTAAAAATCTTTGACACCACAGGCGTGAAAGTTATAATAATTCCTTGTCAACAGGCTGGTACGTTCCACAAGGTCAGCAAGAAGTATCTACCGAGCTACCTACAAGAGTTCACTTATAGATTCAATCACACAAAGAGTGGAAAAGGAGTTGACTTGTGGAAGAACGTGCTGGCAAATGGGCTGGTGTATGACCAAGCGATTAAGCGGTAGCTTCTGACATAAGCTTTGTTGTGGCGTCCTCAACATTCTTTAGATGTTCATGAAGAATTTCATCTTTAACTCGTTGAGGGGTCATGTATTCGGAAAAACGCCTGTAGGTTCCGCTACTACCTCCAAGATAACGCGCGACCATTGAAGCTTCCCGTAAGGCGCGATAATCTTTATAGAATGGTTTGCATGTCTTTCTTTGCTTTAGCCTTTTTTCTCGACTACTATGGTCTGAGGAATTTATGCCATCAACCGCAAATAGCGCTTCAACGAGATGGACTGCCTTATAGAAGGCCACAATAACTACCCAGTCATGAAAATCAGCCGTCCCTTTGAGCAGATATTCGAGAACCTCATTATTGTGATGAGCAAGTTGGATGTGAATGTGTTTACTTGCCATAGCTATATTTCAGCCAAAATTCATGGTTAATAAAAGAGCTAACGTCTGCTTTGGTTCCCTTTGGTAAAACTAAAACACTCACGTCCAACAGACTGAGATTATCATCGTTGGCTATTTCAATATCTAATGCTGAGAGGTTATTCGATAAAGAACTATCACGCACTTTGCCTTCTTGAATGACCAAGAAAAGAACGCCGCCATCTTGTATTGTCATATATGCGTCGGCAATTTGCTTCTCGTGTTTGTTTATCCATACCCCACACCGATTGAGCAAAACTCGAAACTGTTCTCTAAATTTTAGTTCCTCTAAATAGGCTCCACACGCAGCAACGGCCTCTCGCATTGTTATCATATAGCGGTCTTTATCTTCGGGCTCAACGACAATTTTTTGGTCTTTTCTGAAGTATCTAAGCAATACCGGTTTAGGATGAGTCTGAACACCCATATCACCCCTCCTTGTAGCAGAGCCGATGGTATGCGGTTAGCTCTCTATTATATTATACAAACATTGTCAAGCAAAAAGCAAGAAAATCTTGTGTTGCGCTTCCAGACAGGCCGCAGTCATTCGCACTCTGGCGATGAAGCGTGTAAAAATCTTTGACACCACAGGCGCGGGAGTTATATGATTCTTCGCCAACAGGCTGCAAATCAACACCCAAAGAGAAGGAGGCGGTTATGGGCAATCCATTCTGGCACATTGAGCTGATGACCTCGGATGTCGAGAAGGCGAAGGCTTTCTACGGACAGTTGTTCGACTGGAAGCTGCAAGCCGACGAAGGGCTCATGCCTTACACCCTTATTGACACCGGCACGCCTCCGGGCGGCGGGCTGATGGCGCTTCCCGAGCCCGGTGTTCCAGTCGCGTGGACCGTCTACGTCAAGGTGGATGATGTGGAAAAGACCCTGGTAAAAGTAAGGGAGTTCGGCGGAAAGGTGTTTAAGGAAAAAACCGAAGTCCCGGACATGGGCTGGTTCGCCATTATAGCTGACCCCCAGGGCGGCGTCCTCGGTATCTGGCAGGATGCGAACAAGTAATACCAATTCCACCCGAGCCCCGCCGCTGTGCGACGGGGCTTCGGAATTACACGGCGAGGTGACGAAAAGGAGACGGGGGGCCAGATGAGCAAAGAGAAAGATTTAATTGCCTACTGCGGCCTCTACTGCGGTGATTGCTTCGCCCACGAAGGAAAGGTCGCCGACCTGGCAAGAGACCTCAGAAAGGAATTGAGGCAGGCGAAGTTCGACAAGACGGCGCAGTACCTGTCCACGTTATCGTTCTTCGCGGTGTTCAAGAACTACAAGCAGTGCTACGAAGTGCTTGGCGCGCTGGTCAAGTTCCGCTGCAAGAAGGCCTGCCGAGGCGGTGGCGGCCCGCCCTTCTGCAAAATCAGGAAATGCTGCCAGAGAAAAGAGATTGAAGGCTGCTGGCAGTGCGGCGAATTTGAAACGTGCGAGAAACTGGACTTCCTGGAGCCGAATCACGGGGACGCCCACATAAAGAATTTGAGAAAGCTCAGGAAAGCAGGGATTGCCGGCTTTCTGAAGGGAAAGAAACTCTGGTGGAGCAAGAAGAGACCGGCCCGGGGGAAGTGAGCCCCGGCCGGCCCGGGAAGAAAACGGCCCGTCTCGTTGTCCCGCCGGATACGGTGTGACTAAGAACAAAGTTTCTTCCAAAAAAATTCATCTTGACACACCTACTTCAGCGTATTAAATATTAGATAGTGGAAATATTAACTTTCTGAACATTAGCGTCCTCGCAGCACAATCTGGACAAGGAGACTCCGGTGAAGAAAATAGTAATATTCCTGGTGATTGTTGGCGCAGTCATTGCCGGCGTGTACTACTGGCGCAGCGGCGAAACGGAGGCGGAAACGGCGGCGCCCAGGACGACCGCCGTGAAGGTGGAGCGCGGGCCGATAGTTCTGAGCGTCTCCACCACCGGGAGGGTCGTGGCGAACCTCGACGTGGACATCAAGTGCAAGGCCAGCGGCGAGGTCATCAAGCTCCCCTACGATGTGAGCGACAGGGTGCAGAAGGGGCTGCTTCTGGTCGAGCTCAACCCCGTGGATGAGGAGCGGATTGTCAAGCAGGCGCAGATATCGCTTTCATCGTCGCAGGCGAGGCTTGCCAAGGCCAGGCAGAGCCTCCTGATTGCGCAGCAGGAGCTCGCAGCCCAGAGGCGCCGCGCAGACACGGCCATAAAGTCCGCCCAGGCCCGGGCCGAGGACGCGAAGGCGAAGAGCGCCCGAATGAAGCAGCTTCTCGAGAAGAAACTCGCCAGCCAGGAGGAGTACGACACGGCCGAGACCCAGGCCATCCAGGCGGGGGCGGACCTGGAGAACGCGCGGATTCGTATCGAGGAGCTTGACACTCAGGAGAAATCCCTCGAACTCAAGCGAGAGGACGTGAACCTGGCCCAGGCGCAGGTGGAGTCTGACAGAATCGCGCTCTCGAACGCCCAGCAGCGGCTCGCCGACACGAAGGTCTACGCCCCGATTGCCGGGATAGTCTCCGCCAGAAACGTGCAGATAGGGCAGATAATCTCTTCCGGCATCAGCAATGTGGGCGGCGGCACCACTGTTCTTACTCTCTCCGACCTGTCACGGCTGTTCGTGCTGGCATCGGTTGACGAGAGCGATATAGGCAAGGTGAGGGTCGGCCAGGCGGCGACGATAACTGCGGATGCTTTCCCCGGCAGGACTTTTCGCGGAAAGGTTGTCCGCATTGCCACCAAGGGCGTCAGCACCTCAAATGTCGTGACTTTCGAGGTGAAGATAGAGATACTCGGGAAAAACAAGCTCATGCTCAAGCCGGAGATGACTGCCAATATCGAGATTGTCGCGCAGGAGGAGAAAAGCGCCCTCCTGGTGCCTGTCGAGGCGGTATCCCGCAAGAAGAAGCTGCAGATAGTGAATGTGCAGAAGGCTGACGGGACCACCGAGGAACGGCCCGTAACGGTCGGGATAAGCGACGGCGTGAAGATCGCCATCACCAGCGGGCTGAGCGAGGGAGAAACGGTGGTCATTCGCGAGGGCGAGGCTGAGAGCCGCTGGCGCGGCATGAGGGGGCCCGGAATGATGTTCGGGAGGCCCAGGAGAAAGAAGAAGTGATTGAAGCCGAATCAATCGTCAAGACTTACACGCTCGGCGACACGACTATCCGCGCGCTTGATGGTGTGAGCCTCAAGATTGACGAGGGCGAAATGGTGGCAATTGCCGGCGCCTCGGGGAGCGGCAAGTCAACACTCATGCATATCCTGGGGTGCCTTGACAGGCCGGACTCCGGCAGGTATCTGCTTGCGGGAGAAGACGTCTCCAAGCTCAGTAAGAACCGCCTGGCGGGAATTCGCAACAAGCGTATCGGGTTTGTCTTCCAGACATTCAACCTGCTGCCGCGCCTGAGTTCGCTGGAAAACGTGGAACTGCCGCTTCTTTACGCCGGCGAGAGCGAGGCGAAGGGCCACGCCAGGGCCGCGCTCGAAAAGGTGGGCCTCGGTGACCGTGTGCGGCACCAGCCGAGCCAGCTTTCGGGCGGCCAGCGCCAGCGCGTGGCCATTGCCCGCGCCCTGGTCACGAACCCTGACATAATCCTTGCCGACGAACCGACGGGAAATCTTGACAGCAAGACGGGCGAAGAGATTATGCGGCTCTTCGACCAGTTGAACAGCGAAGGGCGCACCATTGTTGTGGTGACTCACGAGTCTCACATTGCCCGGTACTGCAGGCGCCAGATTTACCTGAAGGACGGCCGGGTCGTGGACGAGAAACAGGAGGAATAGTTCCGAGGCCGCAGGGTGCCGGCGCCCGGGCGGCCCTTTGGAGAAAACCAACATGCTGTTCTGGACAATAATAAAAGTCGCGCTCAAGAGCCTGTTCGCCAGCAAGCTCAGGTCGTTCCTGGCAATGCTTGGAATAATAATCGGCGTTGCGGCGGTAATTTCCATGCTGGCTCTGGGCTCCGGCGCGCAGGCCCAGGTCATGGAGCGCTTCTCCGCCATGGGAAGCAATCTTCTCATCGTGCGACCGGGCCGGCGCCGCGGTCACGGCGGAGCGAGGACAGGCACGTACCAGAACCTTACGCTCGAGGATGCCGAGGCGATTGTGGCCGAAGTGCCGGCCGTCCGCCAGCTCTCGCCGGTCGTCAGGGGCGGCGCCCAGCTCAAGTATTTCAACGAGAACGCGCCCGCCTCGATAATCGGTGCTTCCATCACCTACTTCCCCATCCGCAACTTCGAGGTGGAGCGCGGCAGGGCCTTCACTGAGGTGGAGGCTGAAAGGATGGCGAGGGTGGCGGTGCTCGGGCCTACAACGGTAGAGAATCTCTTTGGCGAAGAAGGCGACCCCCTCGGCGAGATTATCAAGATAAAAGGCATAAACTTCCGCGTTATCGGGGTCCTCAAGTCAAAGGGCGACCAGGGCTGGTACAATCCCGACGACCAGGCGATTATCCCCTACACGACCGCAATGAAGCAGCTCCTCGGTACGGACCGCCTGCGCGAGATTGATATCCAGGTGGTGGAAGGCCAGGACCAGACCGAGGCGCAGGAGGCGGTCTCCAAGGTGCTGCGCAGGCGCCATAAAATCCAGCCGGAAGCTGATGATGACTTTTCCATCTTCAACCAGGCGGAGCTTATCCAAACAGTAACCGATGTGACGAAAACATTCACCATCCTGCTTGGCAGTATTGCGGGCATCTCAATGCTCGTAGGTGGAATAGGAATCATGAACATCATGCTCGTAACCGTCACGGAGAGGACGCGCGAAATCGGCGTGCGAAAAGCAATCGGCGCCAAGGACCGTGACATACTGAGCCAGTTTCTCATAGAGGCGGTGCTCATGAGCGGGCTCGGCGGCGTGATTGGTGTCATTCTGGGCGCCGGGGGTGCCAAGGCAATCGAAAGCGCCATGGAGTTCACGACGGTGGTGGACCTTTCAAGCGTCGTGCTGGCGTTGTCCTTCTCGGCGGCTGTGGGTATCTTCTTCGGGTTCTATCCCGCGCGCCGTGCGGCAAAACTCGACCCTATTGAGGCTCTTCGATATGAGTAAAACGAAACTGACCGCTCTGGTATCTGTCGCCTTTGTTGCACTGCTGACATCCTGTGCGCCTTCTCCGTTCGTGTTCAGGTCGGCGCCGGACCCGCCCGACACCTTCATCGGCACCTCCCCGGAAACTGAGCCGGTCAGCCTGCCGACGGAAGGGCCTGTTGAAGTCACTGTGGAAGAGGCGATTCTCGTTGCGCTTCAGAACAACAAGTCGCTGCACGTGCAGAAAATCAACCCGGCTATCAGGAGCGCCGCGCAGGAGCAGCAGCAGGCTGTCTTCGACCCCACCCTGAGCGCCGGGGCCTCCGGCTCGCGCCAGCGAACCAAGAGCGACAGCTCCGACTCGCGCAGCTACTCCACCGGTGCGGATATCGAGCTCTCCAAGACGCTGAGCACCGGCACAACGCTCAGCGCCGGGCTGTCCACCAGCAGGAGCTGGGGCGACCTTTACGGTGACAGCCACGCGACAGGCGTCGATGTCTCGATAACGCAGGCGCTGCTGCAGGGAAGAGACGCGCGGGTGAACCTCGCCAGCCTGCGCCAGGCGAAGCTCGACATCAGGGCCTCGCAGTATGAGCTGCGCGGGTTCGCCGAATCGCTCGTCGCCCAGGTTGAGACCACCTACTGGGACTACGCGCTCGCCATGCGACAGATAGACATCTATACAGACTCGCTCAAGCTCGCCGAGCAGCAGCTCAGCGAGACTGCCGAAAGAGTCAAGGTGGGTAAGCTCGCAGAGACGGAGCTTTCCGCAGCACGCGCGCAGGTCGCACTCCGAAAGGAAGGCCTCATTAACGCTCGCAGCAACCTCGAGAAGCTGCGCCTGCGTCTGCTGCAGTTGCTCAACCCTCCCGGAGAGGACATCTGGAACCGGGAGATTGTCCTGCGCAACGAGCCTGCCGTCCCCGATGCGAAGCTTGACAATGTCGAGGAGCACGTGAAAGTCGCACTACTTATGCGCTCCGACCTGAACCAGGCGCGCCTGTCACTGAAGCGAGGCGAGCTCGAGGTGGTCAAGACCAAGAACGGCCTGCTGCCAAGGCTGGACCTGTTCATCAGCCTCGGCAAGACCGGATACGCAGAGTCCTTTTACGGCTCGGTGAGCGGTTTCGACAGGGGCAGCTACAACTACTCCGCGGGCCTAAGCTTCGAGTTCCCGCTGGGCAACCGGGCAGCCAAGGCGCGCCTCCGGCAGGCAGTCCTGAGCCAGAAGCAGGCCAGGGAGTCTCTTGAGAACCTCAAGCAGCTCGTCACCCTCGATGTCCGAAGCGCATACATCGAGGTGAACCGCGCCAAAGAGCAGGGCTGGGCAACCGCAGCCACACGCAAGCTCCAGGAGGAGACCCTGCGCTCCGAGATGGAGAAGTTCCGGGTCGGCAAGTCCACTTCCTACCTGGTGGCGCAGGCACAGCGCGACCTCGTCGCAAGCCAGGTCTCGGAGATACAGGCGACCGTCGCCTGCCTGAAGGCGCTGGTGGAGCTTTTCCGGATTGAGGGCTCGCTTCTTGAGCGCCGCGGCCTCGCCGCACCCGGCCGCGAGCCTGTTGAAATGCCTCCGAAATAGATGGCTATTTCCTTATCTTGCCGAATATCATCCGTCCAGCGCTCGACTGGTGCGTGCTCGTTACCGTCGCGGTGATTTCCTGCCCGATAAGCGGCTTGCCGTCATCCACTACAACCATAGTGCCGTCGGCAAGGTAGCCGACCCCCTGGCCCGGGTTCTCCCCGGCACGCAGAATCTTCACCTGAAAATCCTCGCCGACAAGAAGCTGCGGCCTGACCGACTCGGCCAGCTCATGTATGTTGATTACCGCCACGCCCCGAAGCTGCGCCAGCTTCTGCAGGCCGGAGTCGGTCGTAAGGAGCCTCGCGCCAAGCTGCGCCGCAAGAGCAACAAGCTTGGCGTCAACCTCGCTCGCCCCCGGGATGTCTTTGTTCAGAATCTTTATCTCAATTCCCCGCATCGTCTGGAGCTGGTTGAGAACGTCAAGCCCACGCCTGCCCCGGTTGCGCTTGAGCCTGTCGTGCGAGTCGCTTAAGCTGTGCAGCTCGCCCAGCACGAACTTGGGCACCAGCAGTCGCGCATCCATTATGTTTGTCCTGAGAATCTCCCTGATTCGCCCATCTATTATGACGCTTGTGTCTATCACGACCGGCCTTCCCCCGGCAGTCTCTTTCCGGAACTGCACGTAGGGCACGATAAAGCGGAAGTCGTTTCGCGTGCGAAGCAGGAACGTCACGCCGAGGTAGCAGAATATGACCGTGAGGACAAGGTGAACCGGGGCTTCAAGCGCGCCCGGGTCGCTCACCATGAGCAGGACAACGCCCTGGAAGAGATACGCCATTATGATGCCGATAAGCAGCCCGAAGACAATCGCGCTGACTGTGCCTATGTCGCTCTTGGCGAAAAATACCTCGACAACGATGAGGACAGCCGCCATCAGGGCCGCACCGAGCATGTACCAGATGGTCGAGGGGTTAAACACCTCCAGCCTTGGGTCCTTGTAGCTCGAGAGAAAGACCCCTATCCCCACCGCTATAAGGAGAAACAGAATGCGTATTGCAATAAGCTTCGTCCTGTCGCTTACCGTTGTGAGCCTGTCGAGCCTGGTCTGCGGCTCCTGCGAGGTTATCTCCTCCATGACGACCTTCCTTCCCGGAGGGCCCGGGGCGCATAATCCGGTATGTATCCACCTCAAACCCTCTCAAATGGATTGAACAATTTCATGTGCTCCTGCTGAGCATACCTGTCTGTCATGCCTGCAACGTAGTCACAAATACCCCTGTGCAATCCTACCTCCTCGACCCATTCCTTGTGCTCGGGAGGCAGTTGGTCGGGATTGCCTGTATATGCTCCAAACAAATCCTCTATAAATCTTCTCGCCTTCGCCGTCATGCGGACAACGCGGTAGTGCTTGTACACCCTCTCCATGAGGAAATCCTGCAGCTCCCGCTTCTTCTTTTCAAGCTCCGGGGAGAAGCGGATAAACGCCTTGTCTGCCGCCCTTACCGCATCAACGCTCACCACCTTGTCCGCGGCAAGCTCACCGGCACTCGTATCGAGCAGGTCTGTCACCTCTCGGTTAATAAGAAACCGAATGGACTGCGTGCGCGTATGCAGCGGGTCCAGCTTGCCGAACATCTTCCGGGCCTTCCCCTTCGCCTCGCGCCACAGGCCGACGCCCGCCAGGTCCTCCATCGTTATCAGCCCCGCCTTGAGCGCGTCGTCCAGGTCATGGTTGTCATAGGCAATCGAGTCCGCCGCATCCACCACCTGCGCCTCCAGAAGCGGCATCGCCTCCGGCTCGAACTTGCCCGGCTCCGGGTTGTCGTACTGAGTCTTGTGCTTCAGTATGGATTCGCGCACTTCGTAGCTGAGGTTGAGCCCCCGGAAACCTGGATACCGGTTCTCAAGCAAATCCACCACCCTCAGGCCCTGCCTGTTGTGCTCGAACCCGCCGTGCTCCCTCATCAACTCGTGCAGCGCCTCCTCGCCCGAATGCCCGAACGGCGTGTGCCCTATGTCGTGCGCCAGAGCCACCGTCTCCACCAGGTCCTCGTTCAGGCGCAGGCACCTCGCTATCGAGCGCGCTATCTGCAGAACCTCGATTGTGTGGGTCAGCCTCGTCCTGTAGTAGTCGCCCTCGTGGTTGACAAACACCTGCGTCTTGTATTCGAGCCGCCGGAACGCCGTCGAGTGGATTATCCTGTCCCTGTCGCGCTGGTAGCACGTCCTGTAAGGGTCTTCCGGCTCCTCGTGAGCCCTGCCCCGGGTCCGCGCGCTCCGGGCAGCGTAGGGCGCAAACTGGGCCTCCTCGCGCGCCTCGATATCTTCCCTCTTGTGCAGCTCTGACAAAGCTCGCGCCTACCTCAAGTGTCCGAGCGGGTCAACCGCCTTCGTGCCCTCGTAAGTCCTGAAATGCAGCCGGGCCTTGCCGCTCCCGGGCTCCAGACCCGTCACCCCGAGAATCTCGCCCTTCGCGACGGCATCTCCCACCTGCAGAGGTGTCTGCGCCAGGTATCCATAGAAAGTCCTGTACTGTGGCCCGTGCTGCAGAATCACCACTACGCCGTAGCCGGGAAACGCCCGCGCCACAAGCACAACCTCGCCCGTGCGCGACGCCACCGCCCTGCTGCCGCGCCCCACCGCGAACTCAACGCCTTCCGTCTTCTGGCCGTTCTTGAGCTGCCCGAAGCCAATCGCCAGCCTGCCCACGCACGGGTACCCGAACGACTCACGCAGGACGAATTTCTTGCCAGGCCTGGGCGGCCTGTAGCGCTTCACCTCCACAGTCTCGGTCGCACCGGGTATCAGCAGTTTCTGTCCCACCTGCACGTTGCTGCTGGTCAGGTTGTTCGCCTTCATTATCTCTTCCTGCTCTATCCCGTACGCCTTCGCTATGCGCCGGAGCGTGTCGCCCTCCACCACTACGTGATAAACCTTGTCACCCTCCGGCTTGTCGGGCTTCGGCTGGGACCACGTTCCTGCGGTGCTGAAAGGCTCAAAGCCCATGCTGTCGTCCGTTCCAGAATCGCCGGCTTTGTCCTCGCGGCCCGTAGGCGTCAGGCAGCCCGCCACACAACAACTGATTACCAACAGGCAGCAGGCGATAGCGCTCAAGAATGAACTTTTGGCTGTCGGCTCCTCGCCATTGGCTATTGGCTCTTGGCTATTGGCTGGGATTAAACAGAGCGGGCAAAGGGGCTCGAACCCTCGACCTACAGCTTGGGAAGCTGTCGCTCTACCAACTGAGCTATGCCCGCATCTCTTCTTCATCTATACCTCCGCCCGCCGGCTTGTCAACCCTTTTCAATCCGCGCCGCACCGAAATACGACCGCAGCGCTTCAGGCACCTCCACCGTGCCGTCGTCCTGCTGGTACGTCTCTAAAAGACACGCAATCAGCCGCGCAAACGCAACGCCCGAGCCGTTCATCGTGTGGCAAAAATGCACCTTGCGCTTCTCGTCCCGGTAGCGCAGGTTGAGCCGCCGCGCCTGGAAAGCCCCGAAGCTGCTCACAGAGCTCACCTCCAGCCACCTCTGCACGCCCGGCGACCATATCTCAATGTCGTACGTGCGCGCCGACGCGAACGTCATCTCCTTCGTGGAGAGAAGCTGCACCCGGTAGCGAAGCCCCAGCTTCCTTACTATATCTTCGGCATCCGCAAGCAGCGTCTCAAGCGCTTCCGGCGCCTGCTCCTGCGTCGTGACTTTCAGAATCTCCACCTTATCAAACTGGTGCACCCGAAGCAGCCCCCGCGTCTCCCGCCCGTAAGCGCCCGCCTCGCGCCGGAAACACGGCGTGTACGCGCAGTAGCCCAGCGGCAAATCTGTAAACTGCAGAATCTCGCCCGCGTGCAGCGCCGTAAGCGGCACCTCCGCCGTCGGTATCAGGTACAAATCATCCTTCTCGAAGCGGTACATGTCCTGCTCGAACTTGGGAAGCTGGCCCGTACCCGTCATAATCTCACGGTTCGCAAGCACCGGCGGCCAGACCTCCACGTACCCCTTCGCCGAATGCGTATCCAGCATAAACACCATCAGCGAGCGCACCAGCTTCGCGCCCGCGCCCAGAAACAGCGCGAAGTTCGACCCAGCCAACTTCGCCGCAAGCTTCGTGTCAAGAATCCCTAACGCATCCCCAATATCCCAGTGCGCCTTCGGCTCGAAACCGAATTTCTTCTCCTCGCCATCCTCACGCAGCACCTTGTTGGCATCTTCGCCGCCGACCGGAACATCATCATCGGCCAAGTTCGGTATCCCGAGCATTACTTCCTTGATTCTGCCTTCAATCTCGGAACGCTGGCGGTCGAGGTTCTTCGTCTGGTCGGAAATTTCCCGCAACTCTTCCGTCATGGTGGATGGGTCTTCGCCCGCCTTCTTCATTTCAATCAGCTTTTTATTTGCCTGCTTGTGCTGATGCCTGAGTGTTTCTGAGGCCTGGATAAAACCCCGCCGCTCGGCATCGAGTGCAAGCAGCGCATCCATATCAATCTCGATGCCCTTGTTCGCCGCGTTCTGTTTTACCTTATCCGGATTTTCTCTTATGTACCTGATATCAAGCAATCTGTATTCTCCGTGCTCTCCGTGTTCCGTGGTAAGATAAACCGGACGGCATTTAATCACGTTATCGCCACAATTGCAAGCCCCGGGTCTGTGACCCGGGGTTAAATTGTCGTTTCAACCCCGCCGCACAGCAGCGGGGCTTCGGAATGTTTTGACTTCAACTGCACATCATGCTATAATATAGATGCCATGAAAAAAGTGTTTTACATTATCGCAATTGCCCTGCTCCTCCCCGCCTGCGGGAAGATGGATATTCCAGCGGAATCGACAGGCTCTCAAACGTCCAAGGGAAAAAAAGACGAGTTTTTTGACGCGGTCAAGAATGGAAAACTCGAAACAGTTCAAAAAATGTTCGAAGAAGGAATTGACATTAATTCAACTGACTATCTCGGCCAGACAGCTCTTCATAAGGCGGCTTCACTTGGCCAGTCTGGAATTGTCGAATGGCTTATTTCACATGGTGCTGATTCAAGTCGCCAAGACTCTGAAGGGAACACACCTCTTGATAACGCTCGTGAAAACTTGAGAAATAGAACATATCACGCGTTAATGAAGCACAACGCTCCCTCCAACAATTCCACGATGAATGTAGCTGTAGCGCTCTATTGGAGTGACAAAGAACGCGCTCTTGAACTACTAAGAAACGGGGCAGACTCTAATGCACAAACAAGTTTAGGTCATACTCCCCTTCTTATTTCCACGCGATGTAGAGACTTTTTGATGGTTAAGCAACTCATTGAATATGGTGCTAATGTAAATTTATGTTCTCCTTTATATCATGCACTGGCGAAAAACAACCTTGAAATTGCAGAACTCCTAATACAATCAGGCGCAGATGTGAATTTCAGGTTTGAAAAGCATAATACTAATACCGGGCAATCTGAAACCTGTACTCTTCTTGATATATCTGAATCTGATGAAATAAAAGCACTTCTCCGTTCCCGCGGTGCGGTTTTGGGGGAAGAATTGAAAAAAGACAAGGGCGAACAGGTGGAGGAAAAATGAAGAAAGTATTGTGTGTTATCGGGATTATTGTTTTTCTTGCGGCGTGCAATGCGCCGAAAGACAACGGCGAAACAGTCACGCCGGGCAAGCAAGCCGACCCGGCTGTCGGCGAAAACCCGTTCGGCAAAACCGCGCTTCATAAAGCCGTCACTGCGGGTGATGTCGAGAAGGTGAAAACTCTCCTCGGCCCCGAGGCCGACCTGAACGAAAAGGACAAGTTCGGCGACACCGCGCTTCACGTGGCGGTTTCGCGCGGCAGCGTGGAGATTGCCCGGCTGCTTCTGGAGAAAGGCGCCGACCCCAACGCGAAAGACTCGCGCGGCGAGACGCCACTTCACGATGCGGTCACGGACGGCAATGTCGAGATGGTCAAGCTGCTTCTCGAAAAAGGCGCCGATGTAAACGCGGCAGACGAGGACGGCAAGACCCCGCTCCAGCGAGCCAGGAGCGATGAAATGAAGGAGCTCCTGCGAAAGTAGCGCTACTCAACGCCGCGGCGGCCTGGTGAACTTCTTGGATTTCACGCCGTCGGTGATTTCGACAAAACCGTTGCCAATATTGCTGACTGTCCAGCCTGTGTCAGTACCCTTGATTACGATTTTCTTGCCGACCGAAAGGATGTACCCGTCCTGCTCAAACTTATCGTCCGGCTTGAGAAGCTTCATCGTGGCGTTATATCTGCCCATTCCGCCGCCGCCCGGAATAATTTTTATGTTGAAGAGCGTTCTCGCTGTAAGCGGTTCGCTTTCCTTCGAAGCGTCATCACCATTTGCAAACCCCGCCGCTCCGAGCACTGGCCGGGCAGAAGAAATCACCTTATAGATGTAGTCTTCCTCGTACCCAAGCACTTTGTCAACATAGCTCTTCGTGCCGGGCGGGAACTGGGCAACCCTTTGCCACCGGCCTGCGCCCTGCTTGCGGTGAAGTTCGTACTTCTCTGTCACGATATTCTGGTTCTGCGGTGAATCCGCCCAATCCAGCTTCACCTGCCCAACATCCGCCCTGGCGCTCAGGGCCGGCGGGAAGTGGCGCGGCACAGGCGGCGTCTGGAATAGGGCCTTGCGCACAACATAGGGGCGCTTGTACGCGAACCACGCGGGCGCACGCCCCGGCGAAGGCACATCCGTGAACGGCGTCATCACCCGGGCAAGGCAGTTCGCGTCAACCTCCGGCGGCAGTCCCCGGCTCTCCTTCACCTGCTCTACTTTGCTGATTGTCTGCTCTGCGCGGGCCTCGAGCTGCGCGGCCTCGCTCGTGCCGACCGCAAGGCAGAGCAGGTAGAGCCCGATTGCCGCCACGACAGCGGCAATACAGAGCGTTCCGATGTGGCGAAAAAGTTGACTCTCAGCACGTTGTGGGCTCATCTGATGGCTCCTTACGACAACGGCGACGACGGCTCTACTCAATAATAGGATGGAATCAGGGATGTGTCAAAGTGCCGGCACGCAAAAGTCCCGAATTTTCACAGATTAACTTCAAGGACACAAACTATCCGAGTATCGGCAAATAGCCGCGAGATACAATCAAAAAGAAGCGAGTCTAAGTTGACCGAGAGAGTTTCTTGGCGAATGGATCCAGCTTGACTTCACCCAGAACAGGTCTTCTCCGTCCGACAAATGAACTCTTATCAGCAGTTCCACTCTGCGTGTGCACTTGATGCAAAAAGAGTTGGCATATTGCCATTCCCGGTTCAATAGCAATTGGAATTTCTCCCAAATTTGTCAGTTCCAGTGTGAGACACCCCGTAAATCCCGGATGAACTCCAGTTGCGGTAGCGATAATAAGCCCACGACGTCCCCATGATGATCTACCGGTCACAATCCCCGCTAGATTCTTCTTGAGCCGAACCCATTCGAGTGTTATACCGAGAACAAAAGAGCGAGGATGGAGGATAAACGATTTTCCGAACGGGACATAGTGCATCTTTGTGAGCTTCTCTGCAATAGAGCGAGACTTCTTACCTTTGGTTACGTCCAAGAGACTCTCTCTTACCTGGCGAAAAGTAAGGAACCATGTCCCGAGCCGCAAGTCAACGGACGCGGCCCCGCTTTTCCCGAGCTCTTTGAGGTCTGGCTCTGGCACGATGACCAAGGGGTCCAGATCATCTTTGCCTTTATCGAGAAGTTTCGCGATTTGATCGGCCTTTAGAATCATGGGACTTTCCCCCGGAGTTGCTCCACTTCCAAAATCTCGATTGATTTGAGAACTACTTCTTTCAAGCATTGTTCCCTTTGTTTTTTGCTGATATGTAATTTGCCTCGCCAGAGAGTCTTGTGATGAAAAGCGCGCCAACCGGCGTTTAGGATATTAGCCAACCCACCTGAATTCTGAGCTGGAACAGCGAGGGCGAGCCGTGCATATACCTTCTCTGCCCTATCAGGCGTAGGCACCGGAATAGATGCGTCGTTCACAATTTTCTCTGCTTCCTTAATAAGCTCCTCTACAACTGTGCCCAAGGCAGCGTCTGTTACAGACAGCATAAAGGATGTGGTTCTGTCCAGCAGCGTATGTTCTTGTAATTTGCTGAACATCTGGTCATATTCTTGTGGTTCTTCGACATGGTAGGCTTTTGCCGCCTGCCGCAGGTTAGAAAGGCGAGTTTGGAGATTTGGATGGTGAGGCAAGTTAGAACCCGACCATCCTGGCGCCAGTAAGTAAGCAAATGCGTGTAGATAGGACACCCCAAAAATCTTCAAGGCAATAAAATCACAGAAGCTCTCTTCCGCTTGTTTCAAGGACCAGGCAGCAACGGGTGCAATGAACCGGTTATCAAACAAGGTCGTGCCAAATTCATCCCGCTTGGCGGTAGTATCAGGGGAGAATAACTTTTGAAATCCTTGCCACCGTTCTGGTTTCTTAATTTCGTCTATAACCGCTCGCTCTAGCTTTTCCCGGAGTTGTGAGTCATATCCGTGTTTCGCCCAAACGGAATGTCCAAGTTCATGTCCCGCCAGGGGAACAAGAAGGGGATTGGAAGATTCCGTTGCGGGAAGCCCAATCAACACAAACCCAGGTAAATAAGGTATGTCGCAGTACATAAGTGGAGAATAGTCCCATTCAGAAGATATAAGCAGTTTCGCCTCTCGTTCGAGCAACTTGCATGATAATCGCAACAAGGGGCCATGTATTTCGAACGCATTTCGAACATTCGTCGAACGAAGCACGAAGCCGAGAAGGGGAAGATACTCAAAAACCCTATCCAGGGTAGCGGAGCACATAGCATTGATGGCATCGGGATCACTCGCTTTTTTTGCTGAGTCAACATCCTTCAGCAGATCTTTGAAGAGAATATCTATATTGTTGAGCGCTTCTCGAGAGTGTTCATAAGGAAATTCAGAATGCCTTAACGTCTCTATCGTCCTACGGACAGCGAGGATTCGCTTGCGTGAATATTCAACAGGTGTCATACAAGGAGCCTTCGGAATGGATGAGGTGCCTTGGTCCCGAAAATGGAGAGCCGGTAATTCGCTGAACACCTGGACAAAGCCACACAGAATTCTCTCAATTTTGAGATGTCTGAATTAGAATCAGCGTTGCTCAAACTCTTGCCAATTTTTAGGGCTATCTTAGCCAGCTCGGACACGGTTGTTGGAGGTGAGGATGAACTCCATTCCGAGTTTTCGATTGCGTAACTCATTACAGTAATAGTTGATGGGTCCATAAGAGACTTCGGCGACGATCCCTGTGCGGCGTCAACCGAATTTTCGATGAGCTTCGCGAGGATACCTACAGAGGGCAACTCTTCCGTGGAATCAGCCGCGAACCGGTCAAGTTCCACCGCCGCTTTTGCAGCTATAAGTGGCAGACCTGCATCCAGAACCCGCAAAACTTCAGAGACTGCTTCAGGCGCCATAATTTCTCCCTCCCCCCATGGGTCCATGCGTGAGCCCCAAAGAAACCTCAATGTTACACACAGCCAACATTGACGTCAAGGACATATTCTTGACTGATTCTCAGCGCAACTTTTTCCGCCGGCGTTTATTCTTCGGAGTAATATTTATCTGCTCAAGTGCTTGTCGTATGAGCGTTTTGCCAATATAGCTTTCAGAACGGCCCTGAAAGTGCTGTGTGTCGGAAGCTTTCAATTTTACGATGGCCTCCTTTATCCAAATATCATCACCAGCGAGCCTGACATGAATGTACTCCACACCCTTCGCGGATCCTGGCATTTTTCTCTCACCTCGACAATGGTCTTCGGCACGACTCCAAGCCCAACACTGGTTACAAATCTGATGTACATCACATCAAAACACATCGCTGTGCTTCAATTCACTGTGCATCACATCGATGTACTTTACCATGCTACAGATGGCACGTCAACTGGAATCCAGATTTTTCTTATCCTTTCTTGAGGCTTCGATCTACTCGGACATGATGATGATTTCCGGGCGGACGACGCCGGCACGCATGTGGGTTGTGCTGTCAATGTGCGCCCAGGAGCCCTCGTGCGACTTGAAGAAGTCAAACAGCTCCGGCTGCATTGGCGAGCGCCCGAACTCGCCTGTGATAATCACGGGGAATGGCATTTTCTCCCTGCCTGTTATCGCGACGGCGAAGTCCTCGCCGAGGAACTCGCACAGGTCCAGGTGGTCGGCCCCGCCGGTGATAATCCCGCCTACGCCTGCTTCGGCCGCCTTCTGGAGCGCTTCGAGGCCCACGTGCGAGCCGGCCACGAGAACTCTGCCCGAATCGTCCGATGAAATGTGCCCCGCTTCAAGCTCCGCGCCGGCCTCGGGCGCAGCCACCCGCAGGCGCCCGTAAGATTCGCCCCCGACACCGCAGACGCCCTGGGCCCTGCGGCCCCTTGCCGATATTTCTATCCCTTCCTGGTCAATCGCCGTGACTTCCCCGAAGAAGCCTGCCGCCAGCTCCACTTCCTTGAACTCGCGGTGCAACTGGACGAGGCCCTTCTCGAGGTCAATGTCCGTTATCACCCCGGCGATAGGCGCCCGGGCAATGGCGATGCTGCCCGGCGAGCTTGAATCCCCGGTCTTTATGCGCTGGGCGAGTATCTGGCCCTTCTCGACAAACTCGCCTTTCTTGTGCTTCAGGTATCTCTTGAGCTTCCTGCCCCACACGCCCACCTTGAACCCGGCATGGATATCGGCCCGGCGCCTGCCGTAATCAATCACCTCGCGAAGCAGCACCAGCCCGGAGCCCTCCACAATGCTCTCAACAGTCCCGGAAACGGGGCTCCTGAACATGCGCTGCGACGGCCCCTCGGCCCTGACCCCGCCCGGCGCTATGACCTCGCCGAGCTCCCGCTCAGTGCGGGTAAACTGCACCATCGGGGTGTCGGTGTCAACGTACTCGCCCGCCTTCACGAGCCAGTCGGCGTCGTAGCCTTCAAGGACGCCGCGCGGCAGCGACCGGAAGGCGGAGAGGAAGAACAGGCGCGGCAGTGGCAGTATTGTGAGCGCCACGACCGTATCGGGGCGCACCTTGTCACCCACGTTCACGCGCACCTGCGAGTTGAACGCGAGCCTGCGCCTTCGCACTATCTGCTCTTCCGGGAAGCTCATTTGCCTGCACCCCCGAAACTGCCGTGCCACGTTTTCAAGGCCGCCCTACGCTCAGCGGGGTCCTGCGGGAACTGTATCGGCCGGCCGCGGGCATCGATGATAATTCCAACCTCGCCCCCGCGGCAGCGGCTCCTTACCATCCTGCCGGGCCCCGCGCCAGCGTCTACTTTCCTGCCGGGCCGGATTTCGACATCAACCTCATCGCCCGAATCCACCGGCAGAATAGCCATCTCGCCGCCGCTGATTTCCAGCCCCTCCTGAACGTAATGGCCGCCCAGCGCAACAGTCGCCACATGCTCGCCCGGCACTACGCGCCCGCCGAAGGATATGCAGGTGCCCAGAGGCACGTAGCACTGGTTCATGAAAGTCTCGAAAGCCGCTTCCACCGAGAGTCGGGCGAGAATGCCCAAGTGTGGCATCATGAAAATCGAGTCCACTCCCAGCGATGTGATACCGACGGGCCCGAGCCCGTCTATGAGCATCATTGCGGCCTGCCAGCGCTCCGGCGCGTAGGAAAGCACTCCGCCCGAGCCGAAAAGCAGTGCCACTTCGCTCATCTTAATGTAGGGCTCTTCCGCGAAACCCGCCTTGAAGCGCTTGTCAGACCAGAAGGCGGCCCTCGTCCAGTCTTTCTGGGCATCGCTGCTGACGCGCACGGAAAGCTGGCGGTGGGTCTTGAGCGCAAGGCGCAGCGCCTCCCGCGCGCAGGCCTGCTCGACCTCGAGCTCCACCTCGTCACGCGGCACGCGCGTGGGGTGGATGCACTTATTGACAATCATGTTTCGCACCTGGCGCTCGGGAATGTCGGAGGTCAGCCAGCGCATGATATTCTCTATGCCCGCCTCGAGCAGGACGCTGCTGGCCGAGTAGGACATGCCGAGGTTGGCGCTTACGGTACGGTTGTAGACATCATCGTAGTGGGAGAAGACGTCCGTGGTCGCGCCGCCTATGTCCACCATGATGATGTTGCGCTGCTGGCGCCTGGAGATTATCTTGAGCATTGTCTCGACCGCGACCGGCGTCGGCTCGACAGGCAGCGTTGTCCACCCGGCGATTCGGGAGTAGCCGGGCGCGC
The DNA here is from genome assembly GCA_030669415.1 of bacterium. Classification (GTDB taxonomy): domain Bacteria; phylum Planctomycetota; class SKW154; order SKW154; family DAOVDS01; genus DAOVDS01. Next base: position 2,781 of record DAOVDS010000010.1, on the reverse strand, counting down.
GGGCCATGACGTACTTCGTGAAGAGCTCGTGAATTGCGCGCCGCGTGGGGTAGAGGTTCTCGTGGTCCAGCGTGGGACGAAGGTTCGGGACTTCCGTAAGCTCCACCCTGTCGCCCAGCAGGATCTGTATCTGCCTCCGGGCATCCTTGTTGCCCGCATAGAGGACCGGCATTTTGCCCTCGGGCAGGTACTTGGGCTTCAGGTCTGCCGCCTGGATTACCGACGCCATACGCACAACGTGGGCCACCGCACCGCCGTCAATTCCGCCGGCTATCAGTATCATGTCGGGCCGCAGACCCTCTATCGCCTCGACTTTCTCATGAGGCCGCCGGCCATCATCAATCGCCAGCACATCAAGGAGCACGCCGCCCGCGGCACAGGCGGCGCGAAAGGCGCTCTTTGCGGTCACAGTCTTCGCCAGCCCGGAGACAAGTATCTGCAGCCCGCCGCCCGCGCTCGAGGTGCTCAGGAACGCGTCAACCCCACTCGTACCATGGGACGGCCCCTTGCTCAGGCGCTGCTTCACCGCGAGCTTCTCACCCACGACAATTTGGCGGCCGGTGCGCTCACCAAGTGCCCGCGCAGCCTGAAGCAGCCCGATTTTTACATCCTCGGCCGGCGCCTCGACCGTTGTCGGCGAATGCGCCCTGCCTGCAAGCTTGTAGCCGGACCCAGCCCGCTCGAAGAGAAGCGCCTTGGTCGTGGTGCTGCCAATGTCGGTTATGAGGATTGTCTCTGGTAACAGGGAAATGGCACCACCTCCGCATGTCTCTGGCGACAACTGATTCTACCCGCACCCTGGTGCAAAATCAACCACAAGCCGGAAATGGCTATCTGTACGGGTTTCTGCACTTGAGTCATTAAAGGTTTTCAAATTACGCCTTAGAGCGAGTGGGGGCGAATGTGTTTTAGGCCAAAAACTTTTTAATTGATTTGCTTAACGCTTTCAGGTTTTCGTACGCTTCTTTGCGGTTAGCGATGCGGGCAACAAGAATGTCACCTTTGTCTTTTGCAAATACAATGACATATTCTCTTGTTGCGTGAACCCTGTAAAGATTGTCCACCCCGCTAAGTTTGCTAACTGATAGTTTTGACATGTCTTTTTGCATTTGTATCAACACGGGCATAATAATCTCTTGGGCTGGTCGTGTTAATTTCTTAAGCTCTGTTTTGGCTTTTGAGTAGAGTGCAACGGCCAATGTTTATAACCCCAACTCTTTTCTCACGTCGTCCAGCGGTATCGGCTTCTCACCATTGGCTTTGGCTTCATCAATCACTTTTTGTGCTGTTTCCGCCCAATAATGGTCTTCCAGCATTAGAAGAATCTCAATATCCTTTTTTGATACAAGATATATTTCTTCCGCTTTATTTTTGACTATACGTACCCGCGCACCACCATAAGCAACTTCACCAAATATCTCTGGTGGTATTCTGGTTTTAGACGCCTTTAGAGTTGTCATATTTCTGCCTCCCACAAAGCAGATGCCATGTTGTCAATATTGTGTAACTTGTACTACCCGTACTACTATACAATATAGACGGGCAAAAGCAAGTGGATTTATGATAAGAATCGAGATTTTCTAAATCTTTTTCTCTGCTTGGGGGACATAATACGGGTTTTCTGCCACAATATATTACCTCGCAAGAAGTTGCGTTTACGGTTTTCCCGGTTCGCAACTTATGAGAATACCCACAACAGACACGTGTCAACGGTTTCTTTACAACCATTATAGCACAAAAGCGGGGTGCGGGCAAGGAAGGAAGACAGGCATTAGCCAAGTAGCCAAGAGGCAATAATTTGTGTGAATCGGTGGTTTTGATATGTATTGCACGGCGGGCATCCCCGCTGAACAGCAGCGAAGAATTTTACGATTCACACTTGAAGACCTTCAGAAATACAAAAGCATCTCTACAGAGGGGTGCGCTTGAACTTTAACCACTATGAGGCAAAGAGGATGATAGTGACCATCCAAGCGAATGCGAATTGATTATCGCCAAGCAGAATCAGGGGACAACCGGCCATATCCGGTTGTTGTTTTATAAGCAATTTCTGCGATTTGAGGATTATGTTGGCGAGTAAGAATGATGGACTCAAAGAAGGACGTTATCACTCAGAACGATAACGCGGCGGATGTGGCTTGATGTATAGCCGGGAGCCTATGAATTCCTCAAACCATTGGGGCCAAGGCAGCGGAATACAAGCAATTAGGTGCTCCCACTTGGAAGCCGCCGCGGTGGCGGTGTGAGTTTCGCCGTTTGATAGCAGCCCTGCAGGGCTGCTATCAAACCCAATCCCGGATCGAGGGTACTCCGGATGAATTTGCGAAAGATTCTTGACACTACCCGCGAAATTGCGCAGCAAGCCCGTACTTGAGCATTATGCACCCGATTCGACAGGACTTTCGACATGTTACTGCTATTCGAAAAAGAAGTATGGCTGTGTATGAGGCAAATCCGGTCACTTCAGAACTACACTTCGCCAGAAAATACGAAATGCAGTACGACGGCTTGGAAACTGGCGATATGCAGAGTTGAACTAAAAAGCTATTTGCTAGACGACTTCTGCTGGGTCTTGCCGGATCCAGTCTTCTGTTTCTGAGGTTCTGCCTTACTTTCCTCTTCAGGTATTCCCCAGATAATGATCGTAAGACCCGATGATGCCAACAATCTACCTTCTGGACCGAATTTGGTTGAACTGACATTAATTGTGTGACCTTCTAGCGTGCGGAGAAGTTTACCCGTGTCGGGATCCCATAAACGAATTGTGTTATCTCTGCTTCC
>DAOVDS010000088.1 GCA_030669415.1 bacterium | reverse complement strand
TGTCTGCCGGAGCCGTGGCGGTGAGGCGAGTGCGCCACGCGGCTTGACTTGCGCTTGGCCGGGTCTGAGAGGGTCGTGAGGATTTCAACCAGTTCGGAGGGTGACTGGAATCGCCGGGCGGGGTTCTTCTCGAGGCATTTCATTATCACCGCGTCGAACGCCCTTGAAATCCTCGGGTTTTTCGTCCGGGGCGGGCCGGGGCGCTCATGCAACTGCTTGACCATGACTATCGGTGCCGAGTTGCCCGGGAAGGGCAGCTCCCCCGTCGCCATGTGGTACATTGTGGCGCCCATGGAGTATATGTCGGAGCGCGTATCCACGTTCTCGCCCTTTATCTGCTCCGGCGAGATATAGAAGGGCGTGCCCGCGACGGTGCCGTGGGTGGTTACGGAGGACCTCAAGTCAAGCTTCTTGGCGAGGCCGAAGTCGCAGAGTTTCACTATCTTGTCCTGGTCGGTAATCATGATATTGGCCGGTTTGATGTCACGGTGAATTATCCCGTATGAGAACGCGTGGTCCATCGCCTTGGCCACCTGGAGCGACATCTCGATAGCCTGTGACTCGGACAGCTTGCCCTGTTCTTTGAGCCTCTCGGCAACTGTCTTGCCTTCGACGAACTCCATGGCGAAGTAATATACGCCCTTGGACTCTCCGACATCTATGACGTAGATTATGTTCTCGTGGTTGAGTTTCGCCGCCAGTCTCGCTTCCCGGAGAAAGCGGCTTATGTAGCTCTTGTTCAGTGCGAGCTTGGGCGGCAGGATCTTCAACGCGACTATCCGGTTGAGCGACAGTTGCCTTGCCTTGTAGACGGCGCCCATCGCGCCCTTGCCTATCTTGGCGAGTATCTGGTAGTTCTCGAGGTGTGTCTGTCGTCCTGCTGAGGTCTGGTGGCGGAAAATCTCGATTACCTGGCCGCGGGAAAGATAGCCCTTCTCGACCAGTATCTCGCCAATCTTGCGCTTGGGCGCTCCCCCTTTGCTCTCTTTCTCCTGGTCCTTTATGCACTCGTGGAGCTGCTCAAGTGATATGTATCCGTACTTCAAGGCCAGATGGCCGAAGGCCAAGGCGTCTGTTCGGGATCTGTCGGGCATTCTCCCTTATCCTCTACGCAGACAAATTGCCCCGGTTTCTCCTCAGTGCGGGAGAAAACTGCCGCGACCTGTTTACACGGTAGTATACAACATGACGGCGCTGTTGTCAACTGAAACAAACTATCCCTGCTGACGGGATGGTCCAAACTGAAACGTCCGCGGGATGCTCAAGATTGCATGGCGGCTTAACGCTTCGAGAACTGGTACTTTGCCCGGGCGCCGCGCTGGCCGTACTTCTTGCGTTCCTTCATCCTGGAATCCCGCGTCAGCAGGCCGTATTCGCGCAGGGACTCTTCCAGCTTGGTGTTTGCTTTCACAAGGGCTCTTGCGATTCCAAGGCTCAGAGCGCCAGCCTGCCCGGACTGCCCGCCGCCGCTGATTGATGCCAGCACGTTGTACCTGGCCGCCGAGCGGGTTATCCTCAACGGTGCGAGTACCTCAACCCTGTCCTGCTCCCGGGGGAAGTAGTCCTCGAAAGGCCGGTCGTTGATGATAATTCTCCCCGTTCCCCGGGCGATTCTCACTCTTGCCACGGATGACTTGCGTCTTCCAGTACCCCATATGTATTCGGGCTTAGCTCTTGGTGACACCTTGCTTCACTCCTGCTACTTGACTTCGTCTATTGTTATTGCCTGTGGCTCTTGCGCCTCATGTCTGTGTTTTGGCTCTTTATAAACCTTGAGCTTCTTGAGCATTTGCTTTCCCAGCTTGCTCTTGGGCAGCATCCTGCGAACAGCCTCGCGTATGACAAAGCTGGGCCTGTGTTCTATCATATACTCGAAACTACGCACTCTGCGCCCGCCGGGATAGCCGGAGTAGCTCTGGTAGGTTTTCGCCTGGGCCTTCTTGCCGGTCAGCTTCACCTTGTCGGCATTCACCACAATCACGAAATCTCCGCAATCCACGTGCGAGGTGAAGATCGGTTTGCCCTTGCCCATGAGCAGCTTCGCGGCGGCCACAGCCAGCTTGCCGAGAATCTGGTCCTGTGCGTCAATCACGAACCATGTTCTCTCTATCTTTTCTTTCTTCGCCATGTAGGTACGCATGGGTCCTGTCTCCGCTTTGGCGCGAAACTCCCTATTATGGGAACCAGCCGCCGCCTGTCAAACACTTTTCCAGTTAGAAATCCGGAAATATGCCTGTGCACAGGTCCGGTTGCGCAGTATTCGTACTGTCTGAAAACCACCTGTCACTTCTTGGGGCGGCGCTTCCACCAGTTGAGCCAGTCTTCCTTCGAGGTGCCGTGCGGTTCCTTGGTGAGGTAGGAGAGCGAACCCATCAGGACCCGTGCGGTGTCGCCTGTCGCCTTCTCGAGTGCGCGGACAAGCTCACGTATTGCCTGGCCACGCTCTTGCCTGGTCAGAAAGAAGGTGGAGAAAAAGGCAGCAACCTGCGCTTTCGAGTGCCCATCTATCGCAAGCTCGCCCGGGACGGGCTTGCCCTGGATAAACGATGTCGCTTCCCTGAGGTGCTGCAATGCGTTCTTGGCAAGATTCAAATGTTTGGAAGGCATGACCCAGATTTCGAGCTCGCCGGTAGCCAGGTAACGCGAGAAACGCTCATCGCCTGAGATAATCTCGGCGGGGCGAAGCATAGCCTGCAGCACGTAGCGGCGCATTACAGGCTGCCTGCTTTCTATCTGCGAGGTATCTATCTCGAAGGTCTTTTCCCATATCTGGTTCTTCTTGAGAACTATGGCCGAGTCCTGCTTGATAGTGAGCTGGGTGCGGCGCATGCGGGATGACCCGAGCAGCTCGTAGCCGTAGGCGTTCTTCAGCAGGACGCTGAAGTTGCGCGCCTCTTTAGCAGTGTGGGGCAGGGAGACTTCGTCAGAGCTGAGGTTCCTTATCCTCAGCTTGATTTCTATCTTGTCGCCGATGGCATGAACTTTCTTTGAACAGTACAAGTAGGTCCTGATAACTTTCTGCTGGAGCGTTCCCTGACTGGCCTTTCTGCGCAGTTCCTGCAGTTCCCGCTTGAAGCGCGTATCGGGCGCCACCAGCAGTATGGCATCAATGAGCTTGACGGCGAAGTCGTAATTATGCTGGTTCACATGCCGCCTGACTTCCTCGACCCTGCGCTTCAAGAATTTCTCAACCGCCGCCTTTTCACCTGCGGTGAGCCCCGGGGGCCCTTTGGCAGGCTGCTCTTGCTGTGCACCTGCGGAGCCAGCACATATGAGGGCGGCGACGGCCACGGTTAGTGTCAATCGCATAAGGGGTCTCATGATTCTGTTCTCCTGTGAGTGTTTCTGACGGCTCAGACAGTAGCAACAGTATATCACAGAATTGTCACTGAGACAGAGAGGATGTCCAAATTTTCGGCACCGCCGCCAGGATTCTACTTGTTTGGCTTCTGGCCTCCGAACAGGTCGCGGCCGGTGTAGATGCTGTCCGGCACTCTCACCAGCGGAGTCGTGGCCCGCCTGAGGAAGAGTATTCCCCAGCAGGTATCCGGCACGGGGCCTGAAGTCCCCTGTCCGCCGGCGTCCCAGGAGCCATCGCCCTTCTGCGTGCGCAGCCACTCCTTCACACCCTCTTCGTACCAGTAGTGCTTCCCGAACCTGGCAACAAGGCCGAGCATGCCGACCCGCTCGAGGCCATAGAGGTAGTAGCACTTGTGGAGCCGGTAGCTGCCGCTTGAGGGGTTGCCGGAGACTGTCCACTTGTGCGCAAGCCAGCCGCAGCCGTCGCGGATAGCCTTGTTGATTTTTTCCATGTAGGCCCTGCTGACGGCACGCTCCGATTCGAGCGCCTCCTTGGCAATGAGGAGTGAAGCGACTCCGGAGGTGGTCATCGAGCCCGTGTATGTCGTGCGCCACGCCATGTTCTCGGTATCGTTGAACATGTAGCACCAGGCGCGGGCGAGAATCTTTTTCTTTTCACCGCCGAAAATCTTCTTCTGCTTCTCTTCCACGACCGTGGTGGTCCAGCCCTTTGCGGGCGGCTGCTCGCCCTTGCGCACACGGCGCTTGTACTCGCGGTTCAGGTCGCGGATTTCTTTTTTCAGTTCCTTCTGGAACTTCTTGAGTTCGGCGAACGACTTGTCCGCGCCGGGCACGGGGAACCACTCGACCTCCGGGCCTTTTTTCTGCTGGTTCTTAACGAAGTAGTCCGCGACCTTCTTGAATACCTCCGTGGGGACGGGTATTTTCAGACGCCGCGCGGCGCTGAGCGCAAGCATGACATACTGCGTGTTTGAGCAGTCCTCGTTGCCGCCGCTTCCGCCCGGGTAGCGCCATATATTGGTTTCCTGCTTTTCGACAAGCCACTTGACTGCATCAATCATCAGCTTGCGGTCCTGCGGGCTGACTCTCTTGTGGAACTTCTTGACAGTCTCATCTTTTTTCTGGATAAGCTCGGTTATGTGCTTGTCTATGTCAGGTTCTTTTTCTTCTTTCTTCTGCTTCTTGGGCTTGGGGTTTTCCCAGGTGTAGAGCGCTTCAAGTGCGAGTATCAAGCACGAGACAGTGTAGACATGCTGGTAGGGCTTGGGGCGAACGTAGGCAAACCCCTTGGTGATGCAGGGGTCGTTCGGCTTGACCCCACCCTTGAGGAGCGCGAACAGTGCGAGACATGTCGAGCCCTCGGTCATGTGTATGCCGAGCTTGAAAGGCTTGTCCACGTAATCCCACGACCCGTCGGCAGCCTGCTGGCCCTTGAGCCAGTTTACACCTTTCTCGATTGCCTGCTTGATGTCTTCGCGCTCCATCTCCTGCGCGCCGGCCACTTGGCATGCAAGCACGGCCGCGGTCAGAATGACCACGGTGAGAAACACGCCTGAGTGTCTTTTCAGAACCATCGAACTCCTCCCATCCTGGGCAAACAGTGACGAGGTTTACATTTCTTTTACACAACAGGCGGGCGTTTTCTTCCAGCTTTTTTACTCAGCAGGACCCTCGCCGCTTTTGCCGCTATTGTTGTGCCGTCGGTGCCAGCTCCAAAAATGGACCTCTTGTTCTGGCTCACCAGGACCGCCGCAGAGTTGGCAAACTGCCCATGCTGCATACCGAACTGCGGGCCACGAAATCAGAGCTATTGTCGCGCCAGCAACTGCCCCTGGGATGTCAAAGAGAGTCAAGCCAATGGCTGCTCCGATAAGACATCTCGCTACGGAGAATATGAGGACTTCTGTGAACGTGCAGCCAGACATACACTTCCTTGCGGGTTTGGAAGACCTACTTCAGGAACTCGTGTATCTCGGTGTTTACAACGAGCACCGGGCACTTCGCTCTGGGCATGACGTTCTCGGCGGTTGACCCGAGCCTGTGCCCGTGAGTCTCATTGACGCCCGTGTTGCCGATAACAATGAGCTTGGCGTTGTTCTCGTTTGCGAAATCAATTATCTCGTCAAAGGGCTTGCCCTCCTTGACGGTGAACTGCGCCTCGAGGGGGTGGGCGCCGCCGTAAAGCTCGTTGACTTTCTTCTCCATCTCGTTGAGAATCTTCTGTTCGAGGTCCAGCACTTCCTTGAATATCTCGCTGCCTCGAACGCTGTAGCTCTCGGGCAGGTTCCTGTACTCGACAACGTGCAGCAGGCTCAGATTCGCGTTGTAGTTCTGGGCAAGCGCGCAGGCGTAGCGAAGCGCGTGCCTGGCAGTCTTTGACAGGTCGAAGGGAAACAGGATGTGGTCAAAGGCCTCTTCCGTTGGATGCTGCTGTGTTTCCGGGCCGATGGTGAGAACGGGGCAGGGCGCAATCCTGATGACCCGCTCCGTCGTGGAGCCGAAGAACCATTCCGAAAACCCGGTCCTCCCGTGAGTGCCGATAACTATGAGGTCAATGTCATTCGATTTCGCGTACCGGGCTATCGTCTCGGATGCGGTCTCGCCTTTCTCTACAACCGTCTGGCACTGCGGCAGTGTGCAGACATAGTCGCCCTTTGCAGTTTCCTCGAGTTTCGTGTCGGCGTATGCCGCCACAAACTTGTAGACCTGCTGCTGGGCCGAAGCCAGTTCCCCGGGGACTTCGCCGGGGGCAGCCGGCATCACGCGCCCCATAATGCTTTCCAGCTCCAGGACATTGAGGAGCGTAAGCTCCGCGCTGAACGTCTTTGCCAGAAGCGCAGCATGGTCGACTGCGCGTGCGGCAGTCTCGGAGAAATCGGTAGGCACGAGTATCTTGTCAATCTTTATCAACGTCTTCTCCTCTCGAGTAAGGTTCGGACAGGCATCTTATCGTGGAGTGAGCGATGCGTCAACTGCATTTCCGGGAAGGAGCCGCGGACTTGTCCGTGCCCCATGCGCTGCGGGGTGCCCCGTTCTGCATTTGTGGCGGCGGGCTGCCCGGCCCGGCGCTAAAAGCCCAGCGTGAGTTGCAGCCTGACCTGCTGGTCGTCCAGGCTGCCGTGTGTCTGGCGATCTCTTATGTTCCCGTAGTCGGCCTGGATTTTGAGCGAGTGCCCCTTGAGGTAGTACCCGACACCGAAACGGCTCTCATGCTTCCAGCCTGAGCTGTTGCCCCTTCGGGCGCGAGGGTCCTTCACGTCGGGCTCGATGTACGACATCGCCGCGATTAGCTCCAGCTTGCCGGGCAGCACGAAGTAGCTGCCCTGCAGCGAGTAGCCTGCCGCGTTGCGGTTCTTCTCGTTCGGGTCGCCCGGCCCGGCTGTCTTCTGGTTCTGCTCGGTGCGCGCGAAGTAGGCGCCGAGGACGTTCACGCCCATCCAGTAGAATGTCCAGTCAAAGGTCAGGCGCGTGCCATTGTCATCGTAGATGCCGTTGCCGTCGAAGTCATAGACATCGTTTTCCAGCGAGTATGCGAGCCCCACCGAAAAAGCCGGCTTCTCGGTCTTCTTCAAGTCGCCCTGGGTGGCGGGAGGGGCGTTCAGGTCGAACTGCGCCCGGACAGTCAGCCTGAAGCCGGTGTTGTCTGAGGATGAATCCGCCAGGCCGTTGAAAGCGCCCAGGTCGATTCTCAGTTTCTTCTCGAGCAGCGTGCCGGTGACGTTCACTCCGTAGTCGCGGTTCAGCCTGAACTCGGCGTCGGCGAGGTTCCTGTTCACGAGGCTCAGGCCGCCGGAGGAAGTCAGGAACTCCCGCGAGAATCTCGGCTTGAAGTGTCCGGCAGTTATGTCGAGACTCATGTCTGCTATCTTTTTCTGAAGTTCCTTGGGTGTGTAAGTAATTGCCCAGTCGTCGAACAGGCCCTTGTCGATGCGGTAGCTCAAAGTGTACTTGAACTCTTTGTATGCATGGCCGCTGAGAAACACGTAGGCCCTCGGGATGCCGAACTCGGCGTTGTTGTCAAGACGGGTCGTGCGGTGAATATCGTAGTTGTCGAGCAGCCAGTGGAACTGGAACCTGCCGCCGATGCGAAGGCCGAAGTTGCCATCCTTTGTTTTCCAGGTAAACCCTTTGCCGGGAAGATATTCGCCGCCGTCGCAGGATAGTTCGGTGGAATCCTCTGCCTCCTCTTCTTCTGCCGGTTCTTCTGGCTCTTCCGCGGGTTCTTTGGGTTCTTCTCCCGGTTCTTCTGGTTGTTCTGCAGGTTCTTCCGGCTGCTCAGTTGGTTCTTCCGGCTGCTCGGTCGGTTCCGCGGGTTCTTCGGTCTCATCTGAAACACCCTCGGCCGCTTCTTCAGACGCTTTGTCAGGTATTGTGGCGCAGCCTACCAGCAGTATCAGGACTGCAAGCCCGAGTATGGCAACTATGAGGTCATTCCTCATCCCTTTCCTCCTTACTATGCCAGCGGGAATGTTTGCTCTTACTGCAGGTAATTGCAATAAGGATAAGGACATGTGGAAGAGGTGTAAAGGAAAAAATTGACTAAATGGTGCAGTCTCATTTGCATCAGAACGCCTGCCCAGGAAACTGTTTGGATTTCAGAGGCATCCTGCCCGGCCCAATTTTGCTTGACAGGCTTGAGCTATTCTGCTACTTTTCCCCGATTCACGTTTTCAGGAGGCGGCAAGTTGATTGACAAAGAACTTCTCGAAATCCTTGCTTGCCCGGTGTGCAAGACCCGGGTGATTGAAGAAGGGGACTTTCTTGTCTGCAGTGAATGCGGAAGGCGCTATCCTGTCAGGGATGGCATCCCCATTATGCTTGTGGACGAAGCCCAGCAACCGAGTCAAGAGAAGGAAACATAGCCGGCGTTTCCCGGGCCAGGCGAGATGAAGGCCATACTCTCAGACATACATGCTAACGTGGAAGCCCTTCGGGCGGCGCTCGAAGACGTTACAAAGCACGACGTGGACGATATCGTGTGCCTCGGCGATGTCATCGGGTACGGGCCCAGCCCGCTTCAGTGCATCGACCTTGCACGCCTGTTCCAGTTCAGCCTCATGGGCAATCACGAGGATGCTCTTCTGTTCAAGCCGCTGGGTTTCAACGAGAAGGCCCGCCGGGCCATTGAGTGGACTCGCTCGCAGCTCAACCATCCCAACGAGCCCCCGGAGAAGAAGCGTTGGCGCTGGAACTTCCTCGGCGACCTGAAGCGTTCCTTTACTGAGAACGGGGTTGTGTACGTCCACGGAACGCCCCGTGACCCGACGCGCGAATACCTCTTTCCCGCCGACATCACCGACAAGCAGAAGATGGAAATCAACTTCTCGAAGATAGAAACAGTGTGCTTCTCCGGCCATACGCACGTCAGCGGGCTTTTCACCGAGAAAGGCTACATCAGCCCCGTGGTTGGCCGGCCGATGAAGCTGAAAGGAATGGGCAAGGTGATTGTCAACGTGGGCTCTGTGGGCCAGCCGCGCGACGGCGACCCGCGCGCCTGCTACGTTCTCTTCGATGGCGAATCGGTAACGTTCATGCGCGTCGAATATGATTTCGAAAAGACCATCGCCCTGATGAAAACTGTTCCTGAATTGGACCAGTACCTGGTAAAACGGCTGCGTACGGGCCGCTGATATAGCGTTTCTGGTCAAGGTTTAGCCAGTCCACACAGAAGGTGTCTGGGCTCCTGAGATGGAAAAAGACCGCACAATAATAGTGATAGTCCTTTGCATACTGGTCATACTTGTCTATTTCCAGTTCTTTGGCCAGAAGCCCAAGCCGCAGCCCGCCCGCCCGCCCGCACAGCCGGCAGCTCAACCTCAGCCGGTGACCCCGGCGCAACCCGCGCAGCCGGTGAAGGCGCCACCCGAGCTGGTCGCGCCCACGCAGCCGGAAGTGCCCGCGCAACCGGAAGTGCCCCCGCAGCAGGGTACGGTCCAGACTGCCGCTCTCAAGCTCGACTGGCGAAACAGTGCCGCAGCATTCTCCTCTGTGACCCTTGCGGCCAGGAGCGAGGAGAGATACGTATATCCCGACCACCTGAGGGTGAGTCCGCTGCGCCTGCTGTATTCGGAGGACGGCGAAGACTACGCACTGCGGCTGTGCAAGGCTGATTCCATTGACGACATTGCCGCGGGCAACTGGAAGATTCTCAAGAGCGATTCATCCGAGCTCGCCATGCAGGCCACAGTTCCAGGTGGCGTAATAATCACCAAGCGGTTCACTTTCGTTGAAGACTCCTACCACGTGCTCTTCGAGCTCAAGCTGCGAAACGACACCGCGTCGGCCGCCCGCATGAGCTATCGTCTGCTTGTTGCCAACGGCATAGTCGAAGAGATCAGCAAGCGCGTTCCCGGCGGCTCGGTTGTCGCGCAGCGTATCGAGGGCAATCTTAAAGTGAGCCGGGACAAGCCCACCGCGTTAACCGACGAGGAGCCTTCAAAGGAATATACGGCCGGCGGGGCCTGGGCGGGGCTTGAAAACATGTACTTCGCAGTAGTTGTGGCTCCGGAGAATAAAATGACTGCAGGCGCAATTCGCAGCATAATCGTTGAGCGCGCCTTCGAACCGACTGGAAAATCGCAGGAGCCTCGCGGCTGGGGATGCCAACTAAATCCAGAGTCCCAGCCGCCCGAAAAATCGCAGGTGCCTGAGCCGGACAAGCCGGAACTGATGAACATGCGCGTCCTGCTCGTAAGCAGTGAGATTCCACTTGAGCCGGGGCAGGAGATTGTTCACAATTACCTCTTCTTTGCCGGGCCGAAGCAGGATGATGTGCTCGGCGAGTACGAGGGTTTCGGCTTCTCAAATCTGCTTGACTATGGATGGTTTGGTGCTCTGAGCAAGGTGTTCCTCCTGATTCTGCGCGGCATCCACTACGTTATCCCGAACTGGGGCATCGCGATAATAATCCTGACACTTATCGTTCGCGCCTGCCTGCACCCTGTCAGCCGCAAGTCGCAGATGACTATGCAAAAATACCAGCGGGCGATGCAGAAGCTCAAGCCCAAGCTCGACAAGCTCAAGGACAAACACAAGAACAGCAAGGATAAGCTCACCAAGGAGACGATGAAGCTCTACAAGGAAGAAGGCGTCTCCATGTTCCCGGCCGGCGGGTGCCTGCTTATGCTGCTGCAGATACCGGTGTTTATCGGCCTGTACTGGGCGTTGAGCCTGTCAATCGAACTGCGCCAGGCATCCTTCTTCTGGTGGATTAACGACCTCTCACAGTCTGACTGTGCGTTCAGGCTGTCGTCGAACATCCCTCTCCTGGGCACGCCGTGCATCAATGTCCTGCCCATGTTCATGCTCGCAGCCATGATTTTCCAGCAGCTTACGCAGCCCAGGGCGGCCGACCCGCAGCAGGCACAGCAGCAGAAGATGACCATGTACATAATGCTGTTTGTCATCGGGTTCATTTTCTACTCGATGCCATCCGGGCTGGTTCTGTACTTCCTTACCTCGACCATGGTGGGCATTGGGGAGACAAAGCTCATCAAGCGAAAACTCGCCGCCGAGACCAATGGCACCTGACACGTCCGGCGCTGACTCGATATGCGCTCTCTCAAGTGCTTCAGGCGCCTCGGGGCTCGCAGTGGTGCGTGTAAGCGGCCCGCAGGCGATTCGCATCGTCAGCTCGTTCTGCCCCGGGGCCGGCCTCGAACAAGTCCCCAACTTCCACGCCGTGCCGGTGCTTTTCGAGCTGCCGGGAGTCGGGCGCGTGCACTGCGAGGTTTATGTCTTCCGCGCCCCGACCTCATACACTACCGAGGATGTCGCCGAGATACACCTGCCCGGCTCGATGCTTCTTGTGGAGAAGCTTCTTCTGGCGCTGTCTGCAGAAGGAGCACGCCCCGCCGGGCCGGGCGAGTTCACGCGCCGCGCCTACCTTGGCGGCAGAATCGATCTCGCGCAGGCCGAGGCGGTAGGCGCCATAATAAGCGCCCGAAGCACTGCGGAACTCGCGGCCGCAGGGCGCACGCTGACAGGCTCCCTATCCGAAAAGGTGGCTGGTGCCGCTGCACAGCTCAAGAACCTGCTTGCCGTAGTGGAAGCCTCGATTGACTTTGCTGACCAGGATATCCAGCTTGTCTCGGCACGGGAGATTTCCTCGCGAATCCGCGCCGTTTCTGAGCTGCTGCAAGCTGCCGTGCAGGTGGGGCCGGAACCCCGCCGGGACATGCTGAAGGTACTGATTTGCGGAACGGCCAACGTCGGCAAGTCCTCGCTCTTCAACCGCCTGCTCGCGAGTGAACGGACTCTTGTCTCTCCTTCGCCCGGGACGACCCGGGATGTAGTCAGCGCAGTGCTTAGGCTCGGCAGCGTGGATATTCTGCTTCTTGACAGCGCGGGCCGCGTAGTTCCCCACTCCCCCCAGCATCAGATAGAAGAGCTCAGTTCTCGCGCGCTTGATAAATCTCTCGCAGATGCGGATGTCGTACTTTTCGTAACGGAGGCGTACAGACAGCCGACTGAAAGCGAGCTCGAGTTCCTTGACCAGATAGAATGCCGCAAGCTCCTGGTAGCCAACAAGTGCGACCTTGAGACCCGCGGCCTGAAGCGAGATGGTCAAGCCTCAAGTCTCAAGCCTCACGCCTGTTCCTGCCTGACAGGGGAGGGGGTTGAAAATCTCAGGGAAACTCTGGAGCGTCTCATCCTGGGGGAAGTTGAGCGCCACCCGGACGCACTCGCGCTTTCTGTCAGGCAGCGTGACGCCCTGTCGCATGCGTCTTCTTCACTTCAACGCGCGCGGGAGGCCGCCGGAGAAGAGCTTATTGCCGAAGACCTGCGCGAGGCCCTTTCCTGCCTGGGCGAAATCACCGGCGAGACGCTGGCGGAAGAAATACTCAACCAGATATTCGACCAGTTCTGCATCGGAAAATAGCAAGCCGCGGGCTGAAGAGGCTGTCTAAAAAGTTGACGCCGACAGGCTGATTTGAGTGTGAAGCTGGCGCCCGTGTTTTGCTTTAGTGCAGCGCGGCCGCAGCGCACAGCGTCATACTTGAAATCCTTGTGCGTAAACTTCTGTCCCTCATCTTCGCCATTGTCCTTCTTGCCCTTTTTCCCGTCAAGGCTCGTAACCACTCTCCTGGCTATCGCGCAAGTTCTTGCCCCCGCCGTTGTCGTCGCGGCCATTTAGCGGGCGAACTTGTTCGCCGCGTAAAATAATAACACGTGCAGCAAGCCTCAGGTGTCCCTGTGGGACCGCCGCTAAATATCTGCCAGCTCGCGCAATTCCACCCAAGAAAAAGTGAAACATCCGCGGGATTGTCTGTAATAATACTGGGAGCGCAAACATGGTCGCAGTTCCCGGGGCAGGGGAAGTTATCGGATGAGAGAGCCGCAGAACGGACATTCCGAAGACTACGAGCTGGTGCAGGCGGCACTCAAGGGCAAAGAGGCGTTTGCCGCGCTGGTGGCCAAGTACCAGAAAACGGTCTTTCACGTAGCTTTCCAGATTCTGCGCAACCAGGCTGACGCGCAGGACACGGCGCAGGAGGCGTTTATCCGGGCATACGAGTCGCTCAAGAGATACGACCCCCGCTACCGCTTCTCGGCCTGGCTGACGAGAATCGCAGTCAACCTGAGCCTGGACCTCCTCAAGAAGCGAAAGAAGCTACCCGTGCCGCTTGAGAACCTCGCCGAGTGCGCCGCAAGCGACACTGCCGAAACCGGCAGCCCCCCGAGAATACCCAGGGAGAAGATACTCGGCACGCTGGACACCCTGCGCCCCAAGCACCGCATAGCGTTTATCCTCTTTCACATCGAGAAGTGCCCCTACCGGCAGATTGCCTCCATAATGGATATACCTGTCAGCTCGGTGAAGAACTACCTCTTCCGTGCGCGAAGAAAGCTTCGAAAGAAACTTTCGGCAGAACTCAAACTCAGTGCTACAAGGAGCAGCTAAGATGAGATGCAAATTTTACAGGCAGTTGATTGACAGTATGTGCCAGCGCAAGCTGAGGCCCGAGGAGCAGACGGAGCTTGAAGCTCACATCAAGGAGTGCGAGGCCTGCCGGCGCGACTACCTCGCAGCGGTAAACATAACACGCGAGGACCTTGCGCTTACCCCGCCGGAACTGCCCGGCGACTTCACCGAGGGCGTTATGCAGCAGATAGGGCACAGGGCCCTCAGCATAAAGGAGCCCAGCCGCAGTCGGGCCTCGTACTTCAGGTGGGCCGCAGCCGCGTGTTTCGCCGTGGTTGTCATCCTGGCTGTTTTCCTTACTGCCGAGAATATGCGGCCCACACCCGAGCAGGCGCGGGCGGACATCGAGCAGACCTACGCGCAGGCCCGCAGCCTATTCGACGAAAAGAAGTTCGAGCAGTCCATCGAGAAGTTCAACGAGGTGCTTGAGAAGGCACATTCGAATCCGTTCATCGTTGAGGCCGGGAAATATGAGGATGCCGCAAAGTTCTGGATTAGCCTGGCGCGTATCGAAAAAGATGCCAGCCAGGCCTTTACCAGGGCCAGGCTGCAAACCACGCCCAAAGGCGATTTGACAACCAGTTTCATTAACGGGAGCGCGGGAGACGCCTTAACGTGGACGTGGAAGTTCAACGACGGCACCACTGTTGTTGACGATACGGACAACTGGTACGGCGATGTGCACCTCAATGAGACTGTCTGGTCAGCACAAACCATGAAGGAACTTGAGAAAACTCTCTCGGAGACCGACCGGTTGCTCGAAGAAGGCAAATACGACGAGGCATTGGCATCTCTGGGCCAGGTTGACACCGAACATCTCCAGAAGTGGCGGGACGAGTTTCGTCGTATGCACCGGGACTTCGACAGAGTGGAATTTGATTTGGAGTCGCACGAGGTGCAGGAGCTGGAGAAGAAGCGCAACATCCTTACCTCGGAGCTGCGCGAGGAGATTGCCGCCAAGAGACGCCGCAT
>DAOVDS010000230.1 GCA_030669415.1 bacterium | reverse complement strand
TTCTGAGGATTCTTTGCTCATAACTTTTACTTCCAGATTATCTGTAAGTCAGACTCGCCATCGTATCCGCAGTGCTCAAGGAGCTTTTTGGCTTGCCTTATCGCGTCCTTGGTGCCGTAGCATGTTTCCATCCATAAGTGCCGAAGGAGTGGTTTGGATTGCTCGAAAGCTTTGCCAGTCGGATGCTTGGGGGTGCTATGTACAAGGAAACGAGAATAACCGGCACTGATTGGAACATCCTTGGCCGATAACGCCTTCCGTCGAATGAGCTCGTTCCCTACTGTTGTCAGAATGTCGTAAGTATGTTCCAGTCGAATAGTCTTGCCGAACAACGTTATCGCTTCCGGTCTCTGAGGGGCTGCTCTCTTCCTTATGCCCTTGGGCGCAGGTCTCCCAACAGCAGCAGTTGATGGATATCCATCAATCTCAAGGTCATATTCCTTGCGAAAGTCATCCAAATCTGTTTTAGAATCTGCATAAGAGTCTTGATTTGTTTTTTCTTTAGGTTCAAAGACTGTCTCTTGTCTGTCAACACCATGGAAAATATAGGAGAGTCTTGCCCGCACTTGCATGTCAAGCTCTTTAGAAGTGCATGAGAGTGACGCAAATTCTGGCTGGCTTTTTACTGCTTCTGATAAACCAGAAACGACTTGAGGAGCCAGAGTTTGAAGAACTCGGTCAATTAAACCTTCAACCGTCTCCGCCTCTCTTACTCTTGCATCGAGTTCTGGCAAGTTTTCGCGGGAAATCTGGCTCAGTTTGGCATATATCTTTTCGTCTGAGTCATCTACAATATCAACTTCCCACAGTCTTCTTTTCCTTGCAGAAATGTTTTCTTCGAATGAGCGGACAAGAAGCCATTGTTTCCCATTGGAGATGACGCCATAGAGTACGCCTTCGTCATAGCAGTACCTGGACAGTTGGCTTGCTTCCTTGCCGGGACTTTTTGACATGGGCTTTGCTTCAAGAAAAAGACCGCGTTTGTTTTCATTTTCAATCATCAGGCAGTAGTCTGCACGACCTGATTCGGTGCTGTATTCAGGAACGACTTGTAAAAGGTTCTCCATTTCCCACTTAAAAAATGACAGTACAGGTTCTATTAAATGTCTTTTCACAGCCGCTTCGTTCTTCTCGTAAGTAGTGCGGTGTTCTGCGATTCTTTTTCTGAGTGTGTTCAGCAACTCCTTGAATTCTTTTTCTTCAGCATCCATCATGTTTTCCCCTGAAGTTCAAATTTTCCGAACCGGTATGCGCGTATTCCGCGCCGCGGACGATTCGGATTACCTGCTAAGCTCGTCCGGCAGCCTATGGAGTACAAAATCCTTTATCTGCTCCGAACTCTGTATTGCTTTTTCTGCATCCTTCAATAGAGGTGCTTCAAACTCAGGATAGCGGGTTTCAACAGCGTAAGGCGTCAATTCGGTGCTTAGTTGTTTGAGCTTCAGAAAAGATGAATCTTTTTGTGCCGCAAGTAGAATCAAGTCCTCAATAGCGTGAGTTTTTGGAAACGGCACTTCTTCCCACAATAGAAAAGCTTTCACATATTTCTCGGCAGCCTGCTGAGAGTGGAAACAGATGATGTCAGTGAATGGATTTTCTGACGCCAAGTTCTTCTGTGCTGTAATCAGGTCACGCCTTGCTTTCTCAAGCCAGCCTTTTACGAGGTCGATTTTATTCTTTCTCATATATTACTTTCCCACTCTTTAATATCGTGGTGATGAACGCTTGCGGCACGTCGCTCCAATCTTCTATCTCCTCGGGAGTGTAGGCCAGTATGTCTTTGGGAATCAGCATCCCCGAAAGCGCCTCATAGATTGGCACGGAGCGCTTGTAACGCGGCAGGTCTGAATGCATCACGACGAGGATGTCTATGTCACTTCCCCTTTTCGGGACACCGGATGCGTAGGAGCCGAACAGAATAATGCGCTCAGGGTCCACCGCGCCGACGATGCGGTTCACCATTTCCTGGAGGACTTTGTCATCCACCCTGTCAATCTGTGTCAGTGCGATTTTGTCCATATCACTCTCTGGACACTGTGGCTTGTTATTCGCGGCGAACAAGTTCGCCGGCTAAACATCCGCGGGTTGAAACCCGCGGCTTTTGGAATTATTCCTTGCCGAGTTCTTTTTCGATTTCCTTGAGGCCCTTGGAGATTGCCTTGTCAATGCCTTCGCCCTCAGCCTGGGCGACTTCGGCCTCTATGAGCGCGTCAATCTCCTCGTCGCTTACAAGCTCCTCGGCGGACTCGGTCTCGCCCAGCATAGTCTCGTTTGCGAGGTCGAGGAATATCTCCATGCGCTCTTCCATTGACTGGGCCTGGGCCATTGCGCGCGCGAAATCGGTCTGGGTCTTGGCGAGGTCTGTGGTGCCGAACATCTCGGCTATGGACACGGAGACGGCGTTTATTGACTTGGCGAACTGGGCGTGCGCCTCCGCCTGGTTCTTGATTTGCAGTGCGGTCTCGATATTGAGGAGCTGTCGCTCCATGAGCCGTCTCTGCGCGGCAGTCTTCTTGAGAGTCGCCTTGAGGAAGGAGAGCTGCTGGTCGCTTGAAAGCTGCTTGGCACGCCGCGCCTTCTTGAGGTACTGCCCCTCGCTCTTTTCAAGCTTGCGGATGTGGCGCTTTATCTGGCTTAGGCCTTTTCGTACCTCTATGTCGCGGTCAATCCGCCGCTGCTCTTTGCTCTTGAAGAGTCCCATGGCACGCCCCCGGGATGCTACTTGGCCGTGACGAAGAGGCCGGTGACTTTGTACTGGTCCTTGTTGTCGATGGCCTCCTTGACCTTGCCGAGCCCGCTTGCGTGTATGTTGCGAGTGTAGATAATCATCTTGAAGGTCTTGGAGTCTCCCATGTTGAGCGCCTCGGCGACATCGTGGAAGAACAGCATGGGCATGATTTCGCGGTCGGGGTCATTGACAACCGGCGCCTGGATAACGTTGTCGAACTTGTCCATTATCTCGACTTTGACAGTGATGTTGGAAAGGTACGCGCGCCCCGTATTCTTGATGGTGCCGTGCAGGATAAGCTGGAAGTCGCGGTCGTTCTCTTCCCACTTTATGTTGGTGACCTCGACGGCGCCCATCTCCTTCGCGCCAGTGAGTTCTATCACCTGCTGGTTGAGCCTGATGTTCTCGTTTTGCAGGTCGTCGGACTGGTCTTCCTTTGTCTTGAGCTTCTTCTGGAGGTTCTCTATCTTGGCCCGTGCTTCGCTGAGATCTTCCTTCATTTCCTCGTCGCCGCCGTTGCACGCGAAAAGCCCCGTCAGCGCCAGCAGCGAAAGGACAAGCATAACCTTCTTCATGGCAAGTCTCCTCCTGTCAAGTCCTAAAGCGTGAGAATCTTCTATTCTTCCAGCTCGGCCTCGAGCTTCTTGGACAGCGCTTCCCGCTGCTTCTTGGCCTCGTCGGTCCTGCCGCCATCCTCGGCCTCGATTATCTGGTCTATCTGCGAGAGGAACGCCACTTTATCTTCGTCCTCTTCCATTTCCTCTTCGCGCAGCTCCTCGCCCGCGATTGCGACGATGGCGTTGAGCTCATCGAGGTAGTCCTGCTCCCGGATGCGCTGTTCGGCGAGCTTGGCTTCGAGCCCGCTCGAGCGGATTTTGGCGAAGAGTTTCTTTACGCCTTCGGTGTCCCTGGATTTCTCGAGCTTTTCGAGCGCCCGCAGGTATCGCTTGAGGGCGATTTCCTCGAGGTTGGCAATCTTGGCTTCTTTCCTCACGTAGGCCGCATCGAACTGGATTTGCTTGAGCTCTTCCCAGTGGTAGTCCGTCGCCAGCTTGTCGCCTGCCTTGCGCGCCTTGCGCACGCCGTCGATTGACTTCTCGCGCTTGCGGGAGAGCTTGCGCAATTCCATCATCTTGCGACGCCGGTCGCGCGACACCTTTGCAAGCTGCGGGCGCAGTTCGGCTGTATTCAGAGGCTTTGTGAACAGCGAGCGCAAGATTCCCATGGGATATTACTCCTGCTAACCCTCTTCTTCTGCTTCCGCCTTCTTCTCGGCGGGCGGCTTGTCTGAGACTATCTCCTTCTCCAGCTTGCGGAGCTTCTCGTCTTCCTCGCTGCGCGGCAGGGGCTGGGCCTCGCCCTTAATCTCGGCTTCGAGCTCGACAAGCTCGCCTTCCGAAGCGGACTTGAACGGCTCGCGCTCGGTCTTGACACCTTCCGCCGCCGCCAGCGTCTCCGTATACTCCTCGAAATGGGACTCGAAGTCAAGGATTATGTCGTCTATCTGCTCCTCGTCCACCCCTGCGAGGGTCATAGCCTCCATCTGCTGTATCTTGCCGATGAGGTTCAGGTGCACGCTGATGTTGCGGTCGTAGATTTCAATGCGCTGCTCGAGGTTGTCAAGCTGCGCGCGCTGGCGTTTTACAGAGCGAAGCACGTTGTTCTTGGCCCTGCCGGAGACCATGCCTTCCTGTATCTTCTTGACGTTCTCCAGCTCCATCTCCTCGAGGTTCTCAAGCTCCTTGTTGAGCTGCTTGAGCCGCAGCTCGTTGCGTGTAATCAGCTTGTCCAGGCCGCCAAGCAGCTCCCTGGTGTCGGAGGTGTTCAGAAACACATCCTTCGTCTCGTCAGGCAGAGCAGTGTCCGTAAACAGCCTGCCCAGCTTCTCGAAAATAGACATGCGTCAGCTCCTCGGCGCTACAGGCGCGAATGCTTCACAATCAGCTTGCCCTCGACACGCTCAATCGATATCGATTTGTCCCGGGCGCAGAAATCCTCTGCCGCCTTCTTGACAATCTCGGGCGAGAGGCCGGACTGCTCGACAACGTCAGACAGGATTATGAACCCACCCGAAACAGTCAGCTCGGACGAGCCCGTGATTATGCTCTTTGCGCGCCAGAGCTTCTCGCTCTTCTTCTCGGGGTCGAAGAGCGCAAGCATGGTGTTGCGCCTCGACGGCTCGCCGCTCACCATCTTCCACGCCGTTCCCCCGGCGTGCGTCACGAGCGCCATCTCCCAGTTCGGCCCGGAAAGCGGCAGTGACAGGGCCGCCTTCTCGAACCCGCACAGCCCCAACAGGGCGATATAATGGAAAAGCTCCGACTCCTTCATTGCGCCGAGCCTTACAGACTCCACCTCTGAGGCTGAAGTCGGAGTCGAGCTCTTTCCCTCTTTGACGAAGTCGGCGAACTCGCAGTTTACATACGCGGAAATCACCACAGACGGCTTCTTGTCGAACAGGCCGTGCTCGTAGACGGTGAAGTAGAAGTAGCGCCCGCGCGGGACTCTCTCTAGGAGCGGCTTGTCGTATATCTCGTTCTCCTCCATTATCTCCTTTATCTGCCTGCGTAGCGTGTGCGGCTCGTAGTACTCCTCGGCGAACTGGTGGCGCACCGAGGCGCCGCTCAAGGGGTTGGGTATCTCATGCAGTGCCTGGAGGTTCTCCCTGCACCTGCCGATGAAGAGCTCTTCGGTGCGCTTCGCCTCTTTGGCAGTCAGTTCTTTTGTGTCAGAGTCCTTCGCCAAGGCGTTTACCCTGTTACGGCCTGCAAACAGTCTAACAAATATACTCAATCCCCATTCCCGTTGTCAACCAAAACTTGCGCCTGCGTGCGCGTGACCGCGACAGTTTCGTAGGCAATCTCTGCGCGCCGGGTCACAGGGACCTCGAAATCGCGAAGCCCCGGGTCTGCGACCCGGGGTTGATTCGAACCCCGCCGGTGCCACAGGCACTCTCTCTAATGTGGCTACGCCACCGGCGGGGCTTCAGAATGCATCTGCAAAAATGTCTTGCACACTGCACAGGCCGCGTGTATTTCATGGTTGACAACCTGTTTGCCTTCGTGGATATTGAAAACGAAGGACAGTTGATATGAAGCCTGAAGATGGTGCCCGAAAGCAGATAGAAATTTACCGGGGCATGACCGGCAAACAGCGCCTGCGTATCGCAATGGAGCTTTACGAGGTGTCCCGTGAGCTCATCTCAGCCAACATCCGCAACACGTATCCCGGCATATCAGAGGAAGAGTTCCGAAAAAAGCTTATTGAAAGGATGTCGAAGTGGAGGAAATGAATCTGCTTCGCAGCACGGTCAATAGACTGGAAGCACTGGCTTTGCCTTATTGTATTACCGGTTCTTTCGCAAGCAACTATTACGGCAATCCAAGGCTTACCCACGATTTGGATATTATTATTGCCATGAATGAGAATCAGATTGACGCTTTCTTTGAAGTGTTTTCAAAAGGCGGTTATGTTGACAAGGATGCCATAAGAGAAGCCATAAGGCAAAAGGACATGTTCAATGTCATATACTCTCAAGTCGGTCTGAAGATAGATTTCTGGGTGTGCAAGGAAAGCCCGTTTGATTTGGAAATGTTCGGACGCAGAAAAAAGGTTGAAATAGCGGAAAATCTGGAAGCATTCATCGCGAGTCCGGAGGATGTTATTCTTTCCAAGCTCTTATGGGCAGAGAAGACGCACTCTGACCGGCAGATTGAAGATGCAAAGGGAGTGTACGAAGTTCAGGAAGGGAATCTTGATATGGACTACCTGAAAACGTGGGCGGCAAAACTGAATCTCGCCAGCGACCTTGAAAAACTCATCAAAAGCCCGCCACCCAATACCTTTTGATAGTCAGGGTGGTTTCGATATCTCAAGAAAAGTGCGTACCGCTGCATATCCAGCGTGACAAAATGCCAAGACCGCTGTATAATGTATCGGAGTAAGAGAAGGAGGAGTAACAATGGGCGAAATTTCAGAGAAGGTTCGGCTTGTCGGCTCAAAAGGCGAGGTCGAAGTCACCGCACTTTTTGATTCCGGCGCGACTTACTCGTTCGTGAACCGCAGGATAGCCGAGAAGATCGAGGCAATAGCTGCGCTGCCGGAGCCGATGCGGTTCGCCACAGCCAAAGTGGGCACGGTGGTGGAAGCACGCGAGCGCATCGCTGTAAACTTCTACATAGACGGTGTGCGCTACTCGGACGAATTTCTCGTGCTCGACGAGATGGCTGAGGACTTGATAATCGGCGCCTCGACCATGCAGAAGTGGGGTGTGAAGCTCGACATGGAGCAGGAGAAAGTCGAGCTCACCCGCCGCGACTATAAACTGCGACTGATGTA
>DAOVDS010000254.1 GCA_030669415.1 bacterium | reverse complement strand
ATGCTCGTATCTGACGAGTGATGTTGGCTCGTATTTGAAGAAAGAGACGCCGCTTCAGAAAGTCTACGAAGGCATCGAGACTGTACCGAAGGCGGATGTCCTGGTCTATAACACGAACCAGTGCCGCGATGTGAAGGACTGGTTCGAGTGGTACGGCAGGGAGTGGAACGTGCCGGTTGTCGGTGTCGAGACTGGCCGCAACGTGGGTGAGGTGACCGAGTCGCACATAGGCGGCATTGTGGGGCAGCTCAAGGAGATGGTGCCTACGCTGGAAGAGGTTTCAGGCAACAAGTTCGACATTGACCGCTTCAGGGAGACAGTCGGGCTTTCACGCCGGTGCTCCGACCTGTGGAAGGAAGTGCTCGACACGTCATCGGCCGTGCCTTCGCCGTTTACGTTCTTCGACGGCACCATCCACATGGGGCCGGCGGTTGTGCTTCGCGGCCTCACCATAGCGAACGAGTACTACGAGGAGTTGCTGCCGGAGCTCAGGCAGCGCGTGCAGGATGGCGTAGCTGCCGTGGATGGCGAGAAGCACCGCCTCTACTGGGATGGCATGCCCATCTGGGGCAAGCTCAGGGACATGTCCGGCTTCTTCATGGAGCTTCAGACCTGCGTGCTGGCCTCGACCTACTGCAACTCGTGGATATTCTCCGCGCTTGACCCCGAGAAGCCGTTCGAGTCCATGGCGAGGGCGTACACGGAGCTCTTCATCGTGCGCGACGAGGACTACAAGGAAGACTACATAAGCCGCATGCTGGATTTCTTCAAGTGCGACGGCGTCATCTACCACGATGCCAAGACCTGTCCCAGCAACACCAACTGCCGCTACGGCATGCCGCAGCGCCTGCAGGAGAAGACAGGCAAGCCGTTTGTGATAATCGCCGGCGACCTGAACGACCTGCGCTGCTACTCCGAGGAGCAGTCGATAACCCAGCTCGAGGCGTTTGTCGAGCAGTTGGAAGAGAAACACTAATATGGGCAAGAAGTATTACTGCGGGGTTGATGTCGGGGCCTCGACCACCAAGGCGGTGATAATCAACGCAGAGGCCGAAGTGCTTGGCCGCGCCGTCGGCCCCTCGGGCATGGATTTCGAGAAATCTGCGCGTGACTGCCTTGCGCGGGCGCTCATCGAGGCGAAGCTCGAGGAAGGCGCCATTGCGCGAACAATCTCCACCGGCTACGGCAGGCGCAACGTTGAGTTCGCCGAGGGCCACAAGACGGAAATAAGCTGCCACGCCAAAGGCTGCTATCACTGTTTTCCCCGCGAAATCACCGTGGTTGACATTGGCGGGCAGGACAACAAGATAATTCACCTGGCCGCGAATGGCAGCAGGAAAGGGTTCAAGATGAACCGCAAGTGCGCGGCCGGCACGGGCGCGTTTCTCGAAGAGATTGCCAGCAGGGTCAATCTGCCGGTGAGTGAGCTTGACAGCGTTGCGCGCCAGTCCACCGAGGAGGTGACGCTCGGCTCGTTCTGCACTGTGTTTACGCAGACTGAGATACTGGCGAAAATCCGCCGGGGCGCGAAAGTCCCCGACATCGTCAAGGGGGCTTTCCGGTCAGTCATTAAGCGCATTGTGGAGATGGACCCGCTTGAAGGCGAGGTGGCGCTTACCGGCGGCGTGGTTGCGCACAATCCGGTGATTGTGGAGATGTTCACCGAGCAGCTTGGCAAGGAAGTGCTTGTCCCGCCCGACCCGCAGTCCGCCGGCGCCCTGGGCGCGGCGCTTTTCGCGATGGAGGATTCGCAGTGAAACATGCGTTTGTTGCAGGGCTTTTTCTCTCGCTGCTTGCCGCCGGGTGCACCAAGTACACGGTGTGGGTGCGACTCTTCGACAAGAGCGGCAGGCCGGTCATGGAGCATGTCGCAATCGCGGTCGAGGGGAAGTACATCGCCGGCTACACGGAAAGAGGCGGCGAGAAGGAACCCCTGTTGAAGCCGTTCTACGCGGTGGATGAATTCACCACCGGCGAGCTCATCTTCGGTGTGTACGGGCTTCCCGATACGTTTCGCGTCTCGTTCAGTGCGCCGGGCTTCTACAAGCTGGTGGGCAAGGCAAGGCGCGTGGTGCATCCTGACGGTTTTGTCAGTTACAGCGTCGAGGATGCAAGTTCGCCCTACAGCCCGAGCGATGTGCGGGTGAGCAAGAAGGGCAAGACAATCTACATCGACGGCATGCTGGAGCAGACGAGGCGTGGCGGGTATGGTCGCGGCTACTGACCCCGTGGGGGCAGGGAGGTAACACTTGAGAACAAGGATTCTGATATTTCTGGCGCTGGCCGCGCTCTGCGGCTGTACTTCCTTTGAAGTCTCGCTCAGCCTGCCGGATGCGCAGTCGGCGGACGTCGCGTTCTATGCAAACGCGGTGGAAAGCGTGAAAGAGGTCGAAGCGGGAGCGGTGGTCAGCCGCTCTTCCCGCGCGCTGCGCATAAAGCTCAAGGGAGGCAAGACAAGCTTCTACCTGCCGTTTGAGCCGGCCGAGATGCTTGTGTCTGTCAGGGCCGAGGGCGCCCAGGGCATGGTCCATATCCAGAGCAGCGAGGATGCGCAGGGCGCGACCGTTTACAGGGCCACGGCCATGACGGACAAGGCTGCCAGGTGGAAAGTCGATGTCATCAGGCGCCAGGCTTCAGGAATCGAAATCATCATAACCACCAGGAAATAGGTTTGCCGGGAGGAGAAGAAATGCTTACCCCACTGTTTAAGCCCAGAGCGGTGGCTGTCATTGGCGCTTCGAACAAGAAGCTCTCGATTGGCTACCGAATTGTTCAGAACCTTATGGACTACGGGTACAAGGGCCCGATATTTCCCGTCCATCCGAAGGACCCGTTCACCATCAACTTCAAGGCCTACAAGACAATTCTCGACGTCCCGGACGAAATCGATGTCGCGCACATCGTCATTCCCGGCAAGTATGTGCCCATGGCAATGGCGGACTGCGGCAAGAAAGGCGTCAAGTTCGTGATAATAAACTCCGCCGGCTTCAAGGAAGTGGGAGGCCCCGGTGCCGAGCTGGAAGAGCAGGTCGTCGCCATAGCCAAAGAGCACGGCGTGCGGGTCGTAGGCCCCAACTGCCAGGGGGTTATCTGCTCCGACCCCGAAGTGCGCGCATACTGCAACTTCACCTTCACCTACCCCACACCCGGCAACGTGGCGATTGTCGCGCAGTCCGGCGGCGTGGGCGAGGTAGTCAACCAGCGCTTCAGCGAGCTCGGAATCGGCGTCCACATGTACGCCTCAAACGGGAACGCCTGCGACGTCTCCATCCCCGAGATAATCCGCTACTGGGGCACTGTTGACGAGGTGAAGGTAATTGTCGTGCATATTGAAAGTCTCTCCGACCCGGCCGAGTTCCTCGAAGTGGCGACCGAGGTCGCCGCAAAGAAACCAATACTCGGCATGAAGACGGGCCGCACCGCAGAAGGGGCCAAGGCGGTCGCATCGCATACCGGCGGGCTTATGGAGAAGGACATTTCCACCGAGCTTATCTTCGAGAAGGCCGGCGTCGTCACCTTCCGCGACGAGGAAGAGCTTGTACAGGCCGCGTACGCATTCTCCACCCAGGCTGCGCCAAAGGGGAACCGCGTCGGCATTATCACAAACACGGGCGGGCCCGCGATTATCGCCACAGACGAGCTGATTGATGCAGGCCTTGAGATTCCTCCCTTGTCTGAAAAGTCGGAAACATTCCTCAAGGAAAAGCTCTACGCCGCCGCGTCCGTGAACAACCCGGTTGATGTGCTGGCCACGGCGAACGCCGGGCACTTCCGCGCCGCCATGGATGCGCTGATGACGGACGAAGGGATTGACAGCGTTTTCATGACAGTCGTAACGCCCTTCTTCGTGGACAACGAGGCGGTCGCACGCGAAATCGCCGCAGTCAACCAGGAAGGCAAGAAGCCCATTATCGTCAACCTCATGACTGACAGGCGCCAGTGGACCGGGCCGACAAACATACTCAGGGAAGGCGGTGTCCCAGACTACAGCCTCCCCGAGACGGCCGCGCGTGCGCTTGTCGCAATGAGCGAATACTCGCGCCTCAAATCCCGCGAGCCGGGAACTGTGAAGAAATACGAGGATGTTGACGGCAAGGCCGCTACAGCAGTTTTCAAGGAAGCCCCCGCATCCAAGTACGAGTTCCTGACGCAGGAAGAGGCCTACAAGCTGCTCGATGCCTATAAAATTCCCGTCGTGCCCTATTCAGTTGTGGAGTCTGCCGAAAAGGCGGCCACGGCCGCGGACAAGCTGGGCTACTCTGTCACCATCAAGGTGGATTCGCCCGAGGTGGTGCACAAGTCGGACGCCGGCGGACTGGCGCTCGATGTCAGGGACAAAGACCATCTTAACGCCGAAATGGCCCGCATGTCCGACACCTTCAGCAAGCTCAAACCGAAATGGATTGTGCAGAAATTCATGCCTGACGCAACTGAAGTAATCGTCGGCGCAAAGGCCATCCCCGGCCTGGGGCATGCAGTGGTCTTCGGCCTCGGCGGGATATTCGTAGAGGTAATAAAGGATGTGCGCTTCAAGCTCACACCTGTAACTGATACCGAGGCAAAGGAAATGGTCTCCTCCATCAAGGGCTTCCCGGTCCTCACCGGCGCGCGCGGGCAAAAAGCAGTCTCACTCGAAGCGCTTTACGAGATTATCCAGCGTACCTCGCAACTGCTTACTGACAACCCGCAAATAAAGGAACTCGACCTGAACCCCGTCCTCGCATTCGAAGATGGCGCCTACGTCGCCGATGTGCGAATAAGTATATAAAGAATCCTTATTGTACCGGAAGCATCCGCCGTACGGCGGACCGGAAGGCGTGGTGAAAAACGCGGACTTCAACCCGCAGGGGTTCACATGTGCCACCTGCGGCACGGATTTCTTATCTCAGTTTGATACTCAGAGAATCATGTTGTTGGCCAAGCACCGTGAAAAGCTCTTTGAGCACCTTCTGGATATGGCCGGATGAAAATCCGGTTTCTGCAAATATCCCGCAGTCCAGCTTGAAAGCGTTGTACCGAATGTCTTCTTGGGAATGCGAGAAATAGCAATTCTTGGGGCCTCGCACTGTTGCGCAAATCTCCTCAAGCTTATCCGTGGAAACACCCTCAAGGACAGCATTGCAGACGACGATGAATACCTCTCGCCATTTCCTGACAGCGATTTCCTTTCCGTCTATTGAGATTGCGGCAGGCTTAGTACCTGTGAGACATGCCTGATGCCACGGGAGCCCTTGTTCCCTCTTTTTATCCTTCTCAATCGCTCTCTCAACCTTTCTCGCCAATTTGTCTATTGATATGGTCTTGCCTATGGTTTGAAGAGCTTTCTCGTTGAAAAGGTCTGTTAGTGCATCCAGAAGTGACCTGGGCGCTACCGGTGTTTTTGTGGATTTCTCTACCCGTGTCTTGATTGCCCGGACAACATCTCTGTCGAATAGCGCTTTTAACAGGTTTTCCTCGCTCATGGCCTTGAGCTTCTCCCAGCTTTTCTCCAAGCTACCTGACTTGACACGTTCCTTCTGCAGCAGTAGCAACGTCGAAACTGCTTGGTCAATGGAGTCTTTCAGCAAATCGGTTTCCGCTAATAAGTCTCTTTCAACAGGGATAGAATGGACTTTGTAAATTTGCCAGTGAACTGCATTTGTCAGAACTGCCCATTTGATGCCCTTGTCCAAACAGTAGGACGAGACCTGCCTGGTGTGTTCTTTTCGCAATCTTGTGTTGATTTTCTTTATTTCGACAAAGAAGCGGATGTCTCCTGCAACTTTTACAGCCAAATCAACATACTGTTGGTTGACCATGAACTCGGCTGTAAGTTCAGAGATGGGGTCATACCCAAGTTCCTGTAGAATCCTTCTGACAAGAACCCGTGTGTCAGCTTCGTTTATATCTTGTTCCACCGCTCTTTGAAGCACATTACGAAATTGTTGAAGAAATCGCTTCAATTTTTTCTCTATCTTCATATATTCTCCTTCCAGTGCTCTCGGCTCACACATAATTCCTTTCGTCACGATACATTAGCTTATAGCGGGAAGGTTGTCAAGTGAATCGCATTATTAGTAAGTATGCATAACCCAATAGAGAGTGAATTTCTTGACTGTCACCTGCATGTCTGCTATGCTGCGCGTATCATTTGTAGCGGAGCGAGGAAACAGAAGTGGCGATAGTGACGCCGACGAAGCTGCGCAGGGTGGAAGACCTTAACAGTCTTCTCGAAATCTCGGCAGCCATGAACTCGGAGAAGGACCTGGGCTCGCTGCTTGCGCTTATCGTGAATGAAACGACCAAGGTTCTCCACGGCGAGCGTACGACG
>DAOVDS010000375.1 GCA_030669415.1 bacterium | reverse complement strand
CCCCGCAGGGGCTTTTTCAAGAGTGGCTACGCCACCGCCGCGTGGCAATCTCATCCTTCCAACTTGATGAGATTGCTTCGTCGTCCGCCGTACGGCGGACTCCTCGCAATGACAAAAAAGTGTTACCCGCATTTGAACCATGCCCAAAATAGCAGCCAATCAAATTTACTGCGGAGGGCGCGGAGGACATGGAGAATTTGTTTTTTTGATGTTATGTTTTGGATTTTCTCTGTGCTCTCCGCGTCTCCGTGGTTAAACTGCCCTTTGTATGTCTAAAGTCTTCAGGTCAGCGGGAATAATCAGTCTCTTCACTCTCTTGAGCCGCATGCTCGGCCTTGTGCGCGATATTGTCAGCGCGAGCATCTTCGGCACCGGCCTTGTCTACGACGCGTTTCTCATCGCCTTTATGGTGCCCAACCTCTTCCGCAAGCTGCTTGGTGAAGGTGCGCTCTCGGCCGCCTTCATACCCGTCTACAGTGACTACCTCAAGGCGGACGACAGGAAGAATACGGCCGCGTTCCTCAACGCCGTCTTCGGCGCGCTGCTGACCATCCTGCTTGTGATTGCTTTCCTCGGCGCCATAGGCGGCGCTGCCGGCTCTCACTTCCTTGTGGGGAAGTGGAAGATAACCTTCCACCTGCTTCCGACGATGATACTCTACGTGGTGCCAATCTGCCTTGTGGGTTTCGCGGCCGGGGTGCTCAACTCGCACCGCCACTTCGCCATGCCCGCGTTCGCACCCGTGGTGCTCAACATGTTCTGGATTGCGGGCCTCGGCGTCGCCTATGCCTATTCCGGCATCCCGTCCGATGCGGTAGTCATACTCGCCATTGCCATACTTGCCGCCGGTATTGTGCAGTTCGGCATTCAGATTCCCGTTCTGAGGCGAAAGGGCGTCAACCTTCGCTTCAAGCCCGACTTCTCCCACCCGGGGGTCAAGTCTGTGAAGACTCTCGTCGCGCCGGTGGTTTTCGGCCTGGCCATATTCCAGATAAACACCTTGGCCGACAGCTTCATTGCCATGACCTTCGTCGAGGGAGAAGGCGGCGTGAGCGTGCTCTACTACGCCAACAGGCTGGTCCAGTTCCCGCTTGCGCTTATCGGGATTGCGGTCGCCACCGCCGTGTTCCCCACGCTTTCGCGCCTCGTTGCCGAGGGCGAGAAAGGCAAGTTCGCGCTCGCCTTCAGGGAGTCGGCCCTTGGGGTGCTCTACCTTGCGCTTCCCGCCGCGGTCGGGCTTGCCGTCCTTTCCGTGCCCGTGGTGCGCCTGATTTTCGAGCACGGCGAGTTCGGCCCCTCCTCCACCGCGAGGACATCCTTTACGCTAATCTGCTACGCCGCTACCGTCGCGTCGGCCTCGGTCTTCCATGTTATCACGCGGGCGTTCTACGCCATGAAAGACACCCGCACGCCCGTGAAGGTCGGCGCCGTCATGGTTGCGCTCAACCTCGCCCTGAACCTGACGCTTGTCTGGTCACTGCGGGAAGCGGGGCTGGCGCTTGCGACATCCATCTCGTCAGTCTGCAACGTGGTGGTTCTGCTTGCCCTCCTGAGGAGGCGAGCTCCGGAGATTGAGCTCAAATCGCTCGCGGGCGGACTGGCGCGCTTCTCGGTCATCTCGGCGGCAATGGGCGGGGCCGCCTTCGGAGTGCTCTGCCTGCTTCCCGAGGCGGACCGGCTGATTCTCAAGCTTGCCGCAGTCGTGGTGCCGGTCGCGGTCGGGGTGCTGGTGGTGCTTGTACTCTCCGTGCTGCTGCGCTTCCCGGAGCTCAAGTTCATTCTCGGGGCGATTCGCAAAAAGCGGACCGATTAGAAGCCGCGCGGGTGCCGCTTCCCAAAACCTTCCGGGTCCATCTCGCGCAGCCTGTCAAGCTGCTCAGGGGTCAGTATCTCGACTACCTCCCGCTCGATGTCGGCTTGCATCTCCTTCTTCGCGTCTTCCGCGTAAGCGGGGTCGTCGCGTTCCTTGGCGACCCTGGCCACCTCAAGAATCCTGTCTATCTGCCGTGCCGCTATCTCCTTAATCTGTGCCACCTGCACGGGGGTCAGCGAAAGCACGCCGGCGAGCTTCTGTATGCCTGCGGTCGCCTTCTTTTCAAGCTCTTCTTTCGTTGGCAGCTTGGGCCCGTTTTCCTCTTTTGCCCGCTTGACCTCCTCGTAGATGGCACTGCGAATCAGCTTCCTGCCCTCCTCGGGCAGTTCGCGCAGTGCCCTGGCAAGCTCTTCGCCCGACAGGCGCCTGCCGGGCCCGTCTTCTCCGGCTTGTGCCGGGTTCTGCCCGGGCGCAGACGGTGTTCTCATGGCGAGCTCGCCCTGCTTTTTCTGAAGCTCGGCGAAACGCCCATCAAGCGTATTGAGCCTGGCCACCACCACTTCAGTCTCCGAGCCGGCAGCCTGTTGGGAGTTGCTCAGCTCTTCGACCCTCTTCGCGAGGGAGGTGAGCCGGCCATCGAGCTCGACGATGCGCGGGTCCTCTTCCTTCTGCGATGGCGCGGTCAGGTTCTCGGATGCGTACTGGTAGCCATACACCGCGCCGGCACCAGCGATAAATGCGAGAGCTATTATCAGAATCTTTCCAGCCATTTCTTGTCCTCCAGTGCTTTACTTTCCCTGCTATCAATTATAACACACATTGCCGCAATGTGGTTTCATTTTTCCCCGAATGCCTGCCGCGCCCCTATTTACCACAGAGGCAGAGAGAACACGGAGAAGAGAAGTCTTCTTCCTTGTTATTCCGGAAGCACCACGTCGGAAGACGTGGTGATGTTTATGTTCAGCCCAGCAGCTTTTTGAGGCGCTCTACTATTTCCTTGTATTCAGGCTCTTCGCGAATGCCGTCTAGGTCAGAGTCCTTTTCCAGCCAACTCAAATCTCTATAGCCACCTTCGACCGCTTCCCTTAGATATTTGATTGCCATTTCCTTATCTTCGGCGCGCCCTGTTATTCCCGTTTTGACAGCGAAGAAGCAGGCGATGTTGTAAAGCGCTTTTTTGCTTTCTTGAGAGATTTCAATCGCCTTTTCAATAGAAGCAGAAGCGCCATCAACGTCGCCCTTCTTCAAACAGGCGATGCCCCGCTCGGCATATGCATCGGCATCCTTTGGGTTGATTTCAATCGTCTTGTCGTAGTCAGCGATAGCACCGTCATAATCACCCTTATTGCGTCGGGTGATGCCGCGGTTGTAGTATGCCTCGGCAAACCTCGGGTTGATTCCAATCGCCTTTGTCCAATCCGCGATAGCGCCGTCAAGGTCGCCCTTCTTGGAGCGGGCGATGCCGCGGTTGTTGTATG
>DAOVDS010000120.1 GCA_030669415.1 bacterium | reverse complement strand
TGAATTGTTAAAAACTCGACGTAACTCGTTGGCGTGTAAGGGATGCATTTTAAAGATGACGGTCACGTCATTGCGAGGCGCTTGCGCCGTGGCAATCCGACAAAGTCGTTGCGAGGAACGAAGTGACGTGGCAATCTCATCTGGATGGGATTGCTTCGCTTCCTGCTTCGATTCCTCGCAGCTACGGCTCACCGCAATGACGGGGATAAGATAGATATGGGGATAAAGCCAAAAGCTGTTCTTTGGGAAGAGACAAAAGGAGAATATCTCCCTCTCTCCCCGATCTCCATATCTCCCTTCTTACACACGACTCATTTTACAAATGGCATGCGAGAACTTTGTCAAGCAAGGAGCGAAATCGGCACGTATAATAGGATAAGGATTTGCCGGAGTCGAACGAAAACGCGGCGGGAAACACAATGAGCAAGAGAATCGCTTTAATGGCGGCACTGGTTGCCCTGTCGATGTCAGCTTTCGCGCAGGAGGAGGAGCCCCGAAGGCCTTTAGTGCAGCCTGAAGTGCCGGTGAGCGAGCTTGTCAGCCAGCTCAGGAGCGCCGACTGGCGCACGCGTGAGGCGGCACAGAAGGAGCTTCTTGCCCGGGGAGCGCAGGCGCTCGAAGAGCTCCGGGTCGCGCTCGAGGATGAGAATTTCGAGGTGCGCTACCGTGCGAAGCTGGTGTTCGAGTCTGCCGGTGCGAAGGCGCGGGCAATGAAGCTGCTGGGTTACCTTGTGGGCGAAGAGGCTGCGGGCAAGGCACTCGAGGAGATACGAAAGAAAATCAAGCGCCCGATAGTGAGGCTCACAAGCCCGAAGCCCGGCGTGCGGGCAGCGCTGGCGCGTGAGCTGGCCGGCAGCGGCCTGAATGGTGCCTTACCCCTTGTCGTGCACCTGCTGGGTGATGGCGACGCGGGTGTGCAGAATGCGGCGCTCCAGGCACTCAACAGCTTCGAGAGCGAAACAAGGCGCAAGCTCCTGCTCGGCGCAGCTCAAAAGGGCGAGCTGCTCCTGAAGTGCCGGGCACTGCTCGCGCTGGGCCGGCTGCAGGAAGTAGAGGCGATAGACGAAATCGCGAAACACCTCGAGTCTGAGACACTGTACGTGCGCCTTGCGGCGGTCGAGTCGCTGGACTTCATGCGCGACCGCAAGACGGGCGTGCACCTCGCCAGGGCGTTTACGGACAAGTACGAGCGCGTGCGCTGGAACGCGGCCGATGCATTCACACGGGTCAAGTGCAGGGCTGTTGTCGGGCCGCTTATTGATGCGCTCAAGGCCGGGACGGGGCAGATAATGAGTGAGGATGAGCTCAAGGAACTCACACGTGTACTCGTACCTGCGGGATTCCGAATACTCACGGGCGAGGAGGCGCGCATGAAGAAGTATGCGCCCAAGGCGCTGGCGTTCCAGACAGGGATGCGCTACGGGGAAGATGCCGGGAAGTGGCGGCAGTGGTGGAAAGAGAACAAGGAAACCTGGAACAAGTACAAAAAGGTAAAGGACGAAATCCCCGCCAGGAAATGAGGATGTTGCTACTCCTTTTCACGCTGGTGAGCTTCGAGCTTGCGGATTATGGCGATTATGTCGAGGAAGCCGTGTGCCGCGCCATGGTCGAAGGAGTCATGCTCACCGTGGGTGGCGAGCTCGCGGTCGTAGAGCGAGAAGGGGGACTCGCGCCCCACTGCGCTGCAGACGCCTTTGAAGAGGCGCATGCGAATACGGCCTGTAACGTTGTGCTGGCTTGCGATGAAGAACTGGTCGATTGCCTCACGCAGGGGGGTATGCCAGTCGCCCGTGTAGACGAGCTCGGAGCACTGCCGGGAAAGCGTCTCTTGAGTACGCAGAACGCCGGCCGAGAGGCAGATTTCTTCGAGCGCACGGTGAGCCTGGGAAAGCACTTCGGCACCGGGTGCCTCATAGATTTCGCGCGTCTTGTAGCCGAGAGTGAAGTCCTCGATAGCGTCGAGCCTGCCTACACCGTGCCTGCCGGCGAGTTCGTTGAGCGTGGTGACGAGCTCGATGGGGGGAGTTGTCTCACCGTCGAGGCCGACCGGGAGGCCGCGTTCGAAATCAATGATGACATGTTCAGGCTCGTCCGGCGCCTGAGCGGGCGAGGTCGTCATTCTGAACAGGCTCTCGGGCACACTTTCCCAGAGGTCTTCTATCTCGCTGGAGGAGATGCACGCGCCCCAGAGATTGATGTCGTTGTTGTAGGTGAGCCGGTCGGCAGCTTCTATCGGCAGTTGGTGTTTCCTGGCATACTCGATTACCGACTTCCTGGTCATGAGCTGTGGTTCACGCAGGGGGGCAATCTCTTTGAGCTTGGGTGCGAGCGCTGCGACGGACAGGACGAAGCGGGCCTGGTCGTTGCTTTTGCCGCGCCCTCCGTGCGCGATGTATTTACAGCCGTTCTCCTCAGCGACGCGGACCACCTCCTCGGTAATTATAGCCCTGGAAAGAGCAACCGACAGGTGGGAGCCGGCGCCGGAGCGTGCTCCTGCGCGGAGCGCGGGAAAGGCGAAATCAGTCACGAAGCGCTCACGCAGGTCAGCAATGTGGACCGAGTCCACGCCGAGCGCGAGCGCTCTCTGGCTGAGTACTTCGGCGCTTTCGGCCTGTCCGAGGTCGGCGGAGCAGGTGATGACCTCGAATCCTTTCCTGTTTCGCAGCCAGTGTATGCAGGCGGTTGTCTCGAGTCCGCCCGAATACGCCATTACGACTCTCGGCATGTCAGAAGCCTCCCCGCACGTTCTAAGCTCTGCTGCGGGCCATGCCTACAGCAGACCTCAATGCGTCAACGACCGAATCCTCAACTGCAATACCTTTACCCGCGATATCGAATCCTGTCCCGTGGAGCGGCGAAGTCCGCACGAAAGGAAGGCCGAGCGTGATGTTGGAGCCTCTATTGGGGCGGGTAAGCTTGAGAGCTATCAGAGCCTGGTCATGGTACATGGCGATTGCCGCATCGTACTGGCCCCCTGCGGTCATTGCAAGCGCAGTATCAGCGGGATACGGGCCGACGCAGTGGCAACCGCGGCCCGAGGCGCTGAGGACGCCGGGGGTGATTATCTCATTCTCTTCAGTCCCGAGAAGCCCGGAATCGCCGGCGTGCGGGTTGAGCGCGCAGACCACTATCAAGGGAGGGCGTCCGAGCCGGGGTTTCAGGGCATCGTGGGTAATCGTGATGGTGGTGGCGACCTTCTCTGCGCTGAGCTGGGATGCGACCTCGCTCAGCGGGTGGTGGGTAGTGACGAGAGTCACTTTGAAGTCCTCAGTTCCGAGCATCATCCTGACCACAACGGAGCCGGCTCTCTGCTGCAGATATTCTGTGTGTCCGCGGAAATCAGGGACCTTGCGCGCTATGAGGGACTTGCTAACCGGGAGCGTTACCAAAGCCGACAGCTTCCCCTCGAGCGTTAGTGTTGTGCCGAGCTCGAGGTACTTGAATGAGAGCCAGCCCGAGTTGGCGCCGGGCCTGCCGGGAGACAGGTGTTCGGGGAAGTCGGATTCGGCCGGTTCGAGTAGTCCGATGTGTGGCAACTTGTCCTTGAGCGGCAAGGAGACTTTCTCGAACCTGAGCCGGACGCCGACGAGTGCTGCAGCCTGGAGCAGAGGTTTCTCGCTGCCGATTATCAGGAAGTCCTCATTCCAGTCGCCGACACCGGCTTCAGTCAGCGCCTTGACGAGTACCTCCGGCCCCACACCCGCCGGGTCACCGAGCGTTATCCCGAATGGGCGGCTCACGCGCTATTTCTCCTTGGGGTCATCCTCAGGACCGGGTTTATCATCTTCTGGTTTTGGTTTATTTTCAGGTTCAGGCGCCTTTTCAGGCTTCTGTTTGAGAATGATTCTGGCAAGCTCCACCTCGTCAATCTTCCGGCAGAACCCGAGGAAATCCTCGTACCGGTCGGTCTCAATCCTCTGGGGGAGCAGCGTGAAGCGCCGCTTGACAGTGATAGTGCCGCCCTCCTGCGAGAAGGTGAGTACATAAGTACCGAATTCATTGTGCAGGTTGACACTTGTGGGAAGCTGGACAACCTCGTACTTCTCACCCAGCTCGATTGTGACTCTGGTGCGCGACAGGTTTCTGGACCTGAGCACCATGGCGAACTCACGGGTCGGCTTGTCGGCGTAGTCCTGCTGCATTTCCAGAGGTTGAATGCCTGTCTTGGCCATTATGGTGCCATCCTCTTTCGGGGAAGGGCTCAGGAAGTTCGGCACTTCGCAGGTGAGATTCATTTCGAACAGTCGTCCCACTTCCTCGAGGTCGGGCAGGTTGAAGGACTTGACCAGTGCGCCGGGGAAGTAGCTGTTTGCCCGGCTTTCCATAGCCTGCTTGAGCTCGGCGGTGGGCATGTCTTTGTAGTATTCCTTTCGGCCGTAACTGCGGGCACCGGGATACACAAGCTGAACCTCGCAGGTGAGGCTGTCAAGCTTGATGGCGAAATGCTGCCTGTCGGCAATGTCATCGAGAGATTCCCGCGGCATGGACCTGTCGGTTATCCCTTCGTCCGGGGTATAGAGTGGTCCGCCCTGGTAGCTTTCGGGTATCTTGCCCAGAGGCATGTAGCGGGTACTCATGGTAATATACACGGGGTCGTGTCCGGCCGGTTTTACGCGAATCAGGCTGCTTCCGAAGTAGTGCGATTTCGGGATTTCCCAGTCCGTGTCAGGGTCGGTGAAGGGGTCTGGCCCGAGGAGGACAGTGTCATGCGGGATGCCGAGCACATTGAGGAACGCCATGAAGAGCGTGTCACGGTTGCCGGATTCTTCGAGCAGGATGGCATGTGCCTCGGCGCCGCCCCAGCCGCCCTTTATCTTCTTCATGCACCATTCATAGAGGGCCTTTACCTGTTGAAACTGGTCAGTTTCGCTCCCCACGATTTCGGCCGCCTTCTCGCGTATGAGCTTGGTGGGGATAGTGCCGGAGACGAATGTCTGTTCCTTGAGCGTTTCAGCGAAGTCGGCCCAGGTTCTGCGGGAAATGAAGTACGCGTTAGGCAGGACCTCCTGCGCGGGAGGCATGAAGTGCTCTCGCTCGATTCTGGGCATATTTTCAGAAGACCAGGAGTAGACAACGGTATCGCCCTTGTCTTCTTTGCTGTATTCGACGAGATGCCTTACTTCCTGAGTACCTTCCACTTTGACGTATCCGCCGACCTTGTTCTGTTTGAGCTCGGAGAAGTCAAGAACCGACCGGGGCTGCCTGCCGAACTGCGCGAGGAAATCGACCTCCTTCTCGGCGGCCGGTTTCTTTGACATTATGATGACGCGGCGGCACTTCATGACAGGCTCGTCGTAGCCTTGGTCCTGCAAGTACACGCGCCGTGTCTCGTAGTCGGGGCGCGTGCTGCGGCCCCACCCGCTGTCAGTGCGATACTTGTACTCGATACACACGCCTTCCTTCATTGACGGCATGGTGAAGGACCCGTAGATGGATGTGGGTTCGAGTATCTTGCCGTCAGGCTGAATTGTGCGTACTTCAATCAGCTCACCGCCGACGTAGGGCGTTGAGTGCCTGTCCTTGCCGGAGATGTCGAGTATCTTGTAGACCCTGTGGATGTAGGAGGCGCTGGCGCCGTTCGGCAGGATTTTGGTGATTTCCTCATCAAGCACCTTGAGGTTGGAGGCCTTGGGGTATGTTTCCTTGCCGGGCGCCGACTTGATAAGCTCCATTACCTCCTCGTCGGAAAGCGCATAGGGCTTGGAGAAATCCTCATCCTCTCCCGTGAGATACTGCACGTAGCGCCGAAGC
Source organism: bacterium (assembly GCA_030669415.1). Lineage (GTDB taxonomy): Bacteria > Planctomycetota > SKW154 > SKW154 > DAOVDS01 > DAOVDS01. The sequence continues at coordinate 5,980 of DAOVDS010000120.1, read as the reverse complement.
GACCACTGTCCGGGGTCGAGTACGAGGCTTTTCCTGTAATACTCGATGGCAAGGTCTTTCTTGCCCCACTCCCGGTAGATATCGCCGATAGTCTCGTAGTCGGACGAATTTTCCGGGCGCATTTCCATCAGTTTCTTGCGCTGCGCAATCGCTTCTTCGTACTTGCCCTGCCTGCGGTAGATGTCGGCGATGGTGTAGATGGTCCAGTAGTAGTTCGGGCGTCGCCTGACAACTTCCAGGTATATCTCAAGCGCCTCGTCGAGCTTGCCCCTCTCCTCAAGCCGTGATGCCTTCTTGTTCAGGTACCATACCCCGGACTTATTGAGCTCGCGTGACTTGGTGGTGAACTCCCACGCCTTTTCCGGGTTGCCGTGCCGGGAGTAGTACCGTGCCCACCAGTCATAGACCCACTCGCTTTCGGGGCACAGCTTCTCAATCTCCTTTATCTGGGCCATTACCTCGCGCTCCCATTTCATGGAGCTGTGAATCTGAAGCAACTGCTTGCGGGTGCCGAGGTTGTCAAGCCCTTTTCCGAGCAGTTCCTTTCTCAGCCGCTTGACCGCCTTTTCGTGCTTGTCGTCTTCCGTGAGGTAGCCGGCTATTTTCTCATGTGCGAGGACGAAGCCGGGTTCCTCCTTCACGATGCGGTCCCAGAGCTCCTTCGCCTTGTTGCGTGCGAGGGCGCGGGGATAATGCGGCGCATTTGCGTAGCGGGTGGAAACGTAGTAGGCGACAAGAAGGTTGTCCGGCGCCAGCTCAAGCGCGGCCTGCGCTTCTTCGAGCGCCTGAACGTGAAGCTGGCGGGAGGCCAGCACGGACGAGTAGGCGACGCGGGCAACCGGGTCATCTTGTCGTTCCTTGACCAGGCCGGCGTAGTGCTTGAGCGCACCGCCGTTGTAGTCTCCCTTGTAGAGCGGCGAGCTGTCTGTCTCGACCGGGTGAATCTTGAGCTCTCTCTCGAGCTTGAGGTCCTTGATGAGATGTCCCTTTGTGTCACGCAGGGCGAGGGTGAAAGAGCCGCCGGGCACTTTCACGAGTATCTGGTTGTGGCCTTTGGCGAGATTGACGGCAACGAGGTGAGAGTCGGGCTGGCGCTCACGAGCTCCGTTTATGTCAAGGACAACGGTTCTGTTGAGCCAGAGCTTGAAATAGGAGCCTGCCTCGATGTCTATCAGAACGGGACGCGCCTGCGGCATTTCGACCTGGACAAGCACGTAAGCGCAGCCTCCCGAGGGCCGCAGAAACGTAAACGGGCTCACCCTGGGGCTTCTGACAGGCTTATCGTAGGGGTACTTCATCCAGGAGATTTCCCTGAACTCGTCGGTCCCGACATACTTCTTCTTGAGGAGCTCGGGAGTGAGCTTACCTTCGAGCAGGTCTTTTTCCACCTCGTAGGCGACGTCGAGGCAGGCGCGATAGGAATTTCCGAACGGGCCGATAATGAGGCAGTCGAGGATGTATCCGTCGAAGGTCCTGGTGCTGTCGGCCTTCTGTTCGAGCCCGCGCCTGCGGTAGAACTGCGCGAGCATCTCACGGTAGGTTTCCTCGTTGAAGCCGTTTTCGAGCTCCTTTTCGAGAACCGCTTCGAGGACCGGCTCGAAGATGTCGAAGTTGGTCGCCCTGCTCTTGTACCTGGAGAGAAACGTAAGCAGCAGCTTTGCCTGATGCGAGTCGGGGTTTTCCTTGATGAAGCGGGCGGCTTCCTCAACAAGCTTGTTGAAGTCCGCCTTGACGAAGGGGAGCAAAAACTCCGACTCGAACAGGGGGAACGCAGGCAGGGCGTTCTCCTCTGCCGGCTGCTGCGCCGGCTCTTCCTGCGTTTCCTGCGCCCAGAGCGCGCCTGTTGTCAGAAGCGCCAGCAGCGCCACCACCGCAACTGACAGCAGGAAGCTAAATCTGTCTTTCAAGCTCTTGTACATCCGGGCTCTCCTTCCCAAAAGCGGTTTCGAGTTGCGAGTTTCGCGTTTCGAGTTTTTATTTCCCGGAACCCGGAACCCGCAACCCGAAGCCCGTAACGACTATTTTTCTTTCGGCTGGTCCTCTTTCTCAGGCTTCTCTTCTTTCTCGGGCTCTTCCTTTGGCCCCTTTATGGTGACTTTCTCCTTTTGTGTCCTTTCGAGCAGATTGGTGAGCTTGCGCAGCTTGCCATACTGCTCCAGCGAGAGGTCATTCTCCTTGAATGTCAGGGTCCTTTTCACAAAGACCTTGGGCTGCTTGCCCTCTTCTTTTTCAAACGTGAGCTCGAAATCGGCGAACTCGCAGGAGAACTTCTCGTTCTTGGGCAGCGAGAGCACCTTGAACCCCTCGGGCAGGACGAAAGTCATATCGGAGCGCAGCGTGCCTGGCATTGGCAGCCACAGCGGGTCATATATGACGTGCTGGCGCCAGAGGAGGTTCGCGATATAGGGCAGGACCATGGGGAGCTTGCGCTCGGCCTGCGGGGTAAGCTCCGACCACGGCAGGGCGAAGAAGTCGTGCTCGAGTGCGAGCCCTTCGGGCGTCTTCTTGACGAAGTCAGGGATTTCAAGCTCGTAGCTGTATGTGAGCGATTTGGCGCTGAGGTCTTTGAGGTCGGGGAACTCGATTGAGAGGATTTTGGTGCCTGCGAACTGCGAGTAGCGCCTCTCGAGAATTACGTTGCGGCGCCCCTCAACCGAGAACATGCCTCGAACCCGTGCAGTGTTGTCGCCCCTCATGGTGAGCTTGGTCTTGACCTTCGCAGTGCCATCGGGTGCGAGCTCCACGACCGTGTTCTCGGACTGAACGTTCTCCTTGGGGTCAGGCAGCCCTACGGTGAGTACCTGGCCGCCATCCTCATCAACGACCAGAGTCGGCGCGCCCCAGTCCATGAATGGCGGTCCGTCGGTAAGGCCATAGAACTCGGCCGTACCGTCCATCCATATACCTTCCTTGCGCTCGCCGGAAGGGGGCGCATAGGCTATGCAGTGGTTGAAGTGTCTTATCATGGGAAGTGTCATGTCCGGCTTGCCGCGCAGGGCAGACGCACCGATAAGCACAGGGAGGCTCTTGATGCCGACCTCCTTGAGCATGATGTTAATGAGGAGCGCCTTGTCCTTGCAGTCGCCGTGCTTCTTGGCGAAGATGGTGGAGGCCTTGTAGGGCTGCCACCCGTGGATTCCATACTCCAGTGCCTGGTAGCTTACATCCGTTACGACAAAGTCGTAGATAGCCCTGATTTTCTCAAGCTCGGTCTCCTTGCCGGCAGTCAGCTCCTTGACCTTTTTCTTAATCTCGGGCGAGGTATCGTACTGCTTCTTTATCAGGTTGTAGAACCACTTCCCGAACACCTTCCAGTCGCCGAAAGAGGAAATCTGCACTGCGGGCAGGATCTGGTCGATAGGCGGCATAAGAATCTCGGCGACAATGTACGGGAGGTCCTTGAACTCCCACACACGCATCTCGTTCTTCTTGGAGAGGCCCGGCTCCATCCGGGGCTTGACCTCCGTGTTGAGATAGTTCAGGTAGAACTTCCTGTCTTTGGGCAGCATGAGATAGTACTGGGCGAGCTTTATCGGCGGGATGTCGCCGAAGCCGATATAGAAGCTGTTGTGGAAGATGTGGGTATTGCCGTAGTAGTCGCCGAAGAAGCGCTCGGTGAGGTCTGACATCTGGTCGTCGAGGCGGAACTGCACATCGAGCACGTCGCCTACTTTCAGCGGCGGGAAGCTGACTCCCCAGCGCGAGGAGCGCCCTTCTTCTTCCGAGCCGTCTTTGTGGATTACGCAGGCCTTCTTTATCTTTATGTCCTGGTTCCAGGAAGTCATAAAGCGCGTGGTGGGAAAGCCCCTGAATCTCTGCGTGCCTTCTTCATTACATATCTTTATCACGAAGTGGACAAACTCGCTGGAGGTGCCATCCTTTCGCACATTGGTGACCTGCTTGCTCAATACGCACATGAACGGCAGGTTCTCCTTTTTCGCCTGCTCGTCGAGCTCCTTGTGCGTGAAGTGCGTTACAACCTCTTTGAGCTGCGGCTTGCCTTCGAGCATGACCGGCTCGCCCAGTTCGTCCAGGACGATTCTCCTGAACTTTATGTAGATGCCGTCGTCCGGCTTGACCACGACCTCGGCGGCGAGGCGCTCGTGCTCCTCGAAGGATTTTTTCTCCTCCTGCAGGAACTCCGTGTACCTCTTGAGCCATGCATTGTTGGGGTTGATTCGCCTCGTCTTCTCGAAGACCTTCAGCGCCCGGGCGTAGATTTCGCCCGTCGAGTCCTCGCCCTTCTCGAGGCTAAGGCGCATAAGCAGGTTGCCCTTCTTGACCAGCTCATCCTCGGCCTCCGGGCAGATATTCAGCGCCCTGTTTATCTCGGCCATTGCTTTCTCGAACTCGTCGGTGCCCTCGTAGATTCCGGCGCGCCGCACGTAGTTGGATATCCCGTACGGGTCAATGCCGGCGAGTATCTCGTACTGCTCCAGCGCCTTGTCAAGCTGGCCCAGGCCGCTGTAGTGGCGTGTGAGCGAATACCTGGCGCCGAAGTTCGAGTAGTCCTGCTTCAGCATCTGCTCCAGGGTCTCGACCATCTTCTGCGGCCTGCTGTCCTGCGAGTAGAGCTCGGCGAGGCGCCGCAGCACCGCAGGCGAGGTCCTTATTTCCTCCTTCGGGTGCTTCTCGAGAGCCAGCGTGCGCAGTCTGACCTCCGCGGAGAAGCTGCGCGCCTGAAGGATATCGATGTCAAGGAGAATCGCGTGGAAGTAGTCCGGGTTGACCTTGAGCGCCCGGTCGAGATATTTCTTGGCTTTGTGCCAGTTCTTCATGTCATTGAGATAGTAGCGCGCCATGTGGTAGAGGGCCTCGACGTACTCCGGCTCGACTTCAATCGCCTTTTCAGTTGAGAGCCGCGCCTTGTTGCCTTCCTTCTCCGCCTCCATTCTCGCCACCAGCTCGTGAGCCTCGGCCAGCATGAAGTGGTAGTACGGGTTATCAGGTACAAGCTCGACGCACTTCTCGAACGCTTTCCTGTCCTTGTAGGCGTTCTCATCCTCAAACGGGTGCACGAGGTGCAGATACCCCAGGTGTGCCTGCGCGATGGCATCGTTCGGATTCTTCTCGACGTACTTTTCGTAGAAACCGATAGAGCCGCGTGCGACCTCGATATCAGCTTTTTCCGTCGCTTTCTCGTATGTTGCGCCCTCGAACTGACTCTGGAATCCCTCGATGGCTGCAACCGCCTTGAATGGGAGTTTGCCCCCGTCGGGTGTAGTGATTCTCAGCCTGAAGCCCCATTCGCCGTTTCGCTCGCTGACCTTGACCAGAATCTTGTTCGTGCCCGCATTGAGTTTCACGCCCACCACATCCTGGTCGAAGTCAAGCCTGCGGTGTATGTCGCGGTCGAGCACTTTCAGGTCGTTAACCCACACCGCAAGGCCCTCGTCCGAGGCGATACGCAGCGCAGCGTCGGCGGCTTCCGGCACCTCGACGAAAGCGAGGGCGTAGGCCAGGACCTCGTCGTTGGGCCGCATCACGGCGTCGAAGTTGACATCACCGAGCACCGGCTCGACCGGCAGCATGCGCCAGCGCACTTTGCGTTTCTTGCCGTCATAGGCGGCCTTGAAGTCGAGCTCCATCTCCGGCCCGTAGGGGACGTTCCAGCAGGTACCACGCTCGTTCTGGAATGGGCCGATAATCATCCAGCTTGTGACAAAGCCGAGCTCGCGGCAGGTCTCCTTCGCCCTGTCGATTTCGCCGGTCCTGATAAGCGCGTTCGCAAGCGCCCACTGCCGCCAGCCATCCATCACTGCCGGCAGCTTGTGGTCCTGCGCGAGCTTTTCGAGGAAGCTGCAGACCGCCCTGTAGTCGGGCCTGGGCTGTTGATACATCAGGCTTACCGTGCGGTCCATGTATATCCCGGCCTCCGCCCAGTAGGCTTGGGCCTGCTCGCCCTGCCCTGCTGCCTCGGCGAGTTCAATCGCCTTGATAAGGGCTTCCTCCCTGTAAGTGACTACCGCCTCGTAGTAGT
>DAOVDS010000212.1 GCA_030669415.1 bacterium | reverse complement strand
CACTTGCGTTATGGCCGATAATCCGCCTTCCCTTTGGCTCCACATAACTTGTTACCTCATTATGCGCAAAGTTCCGTTCTGGCCTGTTGGTTAGACTTTAGCCAGGCTGGATTGTCCAGCTTGCCCACATCAGCTTCCCTTGGCGCACTCATCACAACACCTCCAGTAGATGGAGAGACCACCCTCTCTAATAGCATGTACGGCCACTCTATCATTGGTGTTTGACGGGCAGGCTGGTGCAGGAAAAAAGAGAGGCGAATGTCGGCGGGACACTAACATTCGCCTCTCTCACGTAACAGGTCTTTACCTGTTATTTGCCCATCCAGGAATCGCGTGGCATATGCTTGCCCGGGTTGGCCCTTGCGTACCTGTAGTAGATTTCAAGGGTCAGGGCGTTGATGGCGGTGGCATACACGCGCCCGCCAACCATGCCCCACTTGCCGACCGGGTCCCAGGAGCCGTCGGCGCAACCGCCGACGCGCTGGGTGTCAAGCAGCGCCTTCTTCATCGCGGTGTTCCACTTGTGCCAGTTCTGGCCGCCATACTGGAACATGGCGTAGGTCGCGTAGTACCAGTAGTACATGTCAACCTTGTCGTTCTTGGGCTTGTTCCAGTTGGGCAGGTTGTCCATCAGGAGATCAACACCCCTGAGAATCTTGGCATCCTGCCTCTTCTGGCCGCAGAATATGCGGCAAATGACCGCTACACCAGTCATCGTCGGCAGCTTGGCGTAGTGCTCATTCACGCCCCGGATGACCGAGCCGTCGTCGCCGGGCCTCATGTAGCCGCACTTGCCGGCCGTGTTGGTCGCGCGGTCGAACCAGTTGATGGCGCCGTCGAACATGGACTTGTCAACGCTCAGGCCCGCAGTCTTGGCCGCCTTGAGCGCCAGCACCATCCAGCCCGTGACCGAGGTGTCGTTGCGGCCGCTCTGGGGCTCGTACTTCCAGCCGAGGCCGGAGTTCTGCCCGCCGCGGATATAGTCAACCGCCTTCTGCGCGGGTGCTTTGAGGCGGTAGTCACGGGTAACGGCGTACGCCTCGCAGAGCGCCATGGTGCCGATAGCGTGGTTATATATCCACGACTCGGCGAGGCGCGGCCCAAGCGAGCCGTCGCCCTGCTGCTGGTTGACAAGCCAGTCGAGCCCGCGCTTGACAGTCTTCTTGAACAGGCCGACGCGGTGCGTGTGGCCGTTGCCCAGGAATGCAAGCAGGGCCACCGCGCTCACACAGACATCGTACTGCGAGGTGCCCTGGCCGTCGCAGGCCGCACCCTTGCGGGAATCGCAGTTCTTCTGGAAGCCATCCTGGTCCCACTGGCCGTTCTTGTCCTGATGAAAGTGAAGCCAGCGCAGTGCGGCGGTTACCGCCGATTCCGTGCCGGGCGAGCCACCCTCGCGTGCCAGGGAGCCTTTACCCCAGCGCTGCCCGTAGGCGCCTGCGCGCCCGCCGCCTATACCGTAGGCATCGATGCAGCTTGTAGAGTCGAGGTTCTTATTTGACAGGTTATCGAATGACGTACCGCGCGGTATGTCCTTGGTTATCTCGACTTCCTCTTCGAGGATAATGATGGGCTTTTCCACCATCTTCTCACACTCGATTCGGGGTGTCTTGAACATGGCGCGCTTGAGGGTCTCGTCATACTCCTGGTCGGCGAACTCACGCTGCGTGACGATGGCCGGCGGCTCTTTCTTCCTGACTATCGTGAACACGATATAAGCCGCAATCCACAGGAACATCAGGTGAACCGCGGAGGAGATAAGAACAGGCACCGCCTTCTGCATCCACCACGGAGTCTCGGAGGCGCCAGGCACGTACTCTTCGAACTCCTCCTCTTCGAACTCCTCATCATCATCATACTCGTCGTAATCATCCCTCGCCATACATCCTCCCTTCCGACCTACGAAAGAACTCTTCTCTTATTGGCCAACCTCTAAAGTCTGCCTGTACGTCTGAAGAAAGATAACATGGAATTGCGTTTTTGTCAAGTGGAAAGTGGCAAAAAGTTTTGTAAAAGTTGTGTAAATGGCAATCCCCATACTGCAAGTCCCGCCCCGGCTTACGGTTAGTGATATCCCATCCGAAAGGAGCCCTGCCGCAGCCAAACAAGAAATTTTCCGCAATAAATTGCCAATGAGGGATGCGGGCGGGCAACTCGCTGCAAGACCGTCCTGCCGAGATCTGCTACTTGGCCTTGCGCAGTTCGCGGTTGAGCCAGGACGAGTCGAAGTCGCCGGTGATTCGCAGGTTGTCAAAACGAACAACCGAGTTGAGCACTTTGAGAGAAATCCAGCCTTTCTTGTAGTCCTTATCCTCGGCCTCAATCAATTTGGTGCCGTTAACCGTTGTGCGCAATCTCTTGCCGATTCTTTCAATCTTCACCTTGTAGGTGGTGCCGGGTTTTATGCTGGGGTAGTAGACACCTCTCTTGATATAGGTACTTTTGTTCTTCATGGAGGCCGAGCCCTTCCACTTCATGATGAGAATCTCCGGCGTTCCCAACCGGTACTGCGGCTCCCTGACCCTGCGCCCCCTGACGATTTTCTGCCTGTACCCGACGAGAGTCTTCTCCCTGAAACCGAAGCCGAAGGAGTAGTTCTTGCCCTTCCAGCCCTTGCCGTCATCGCAGAGTCTCAGGAAAAAAGCGGGGCTCGCCGGCCCCTTCGGTGTGGCATCAACCTCGAGCGTTACATCACCGGAGAACTTGCCTTTCCACAGTATTGCTTCAGCGCCCTTGCCGACAAGCGCGCCTTTCTCCACACTCCACTCTACAGGCCGCTTGAGCTCCTCGTTCCAGATATAGCCCTTGAAGTCCTGCCACTGTCCAGGATTGGAGAAGTCGTAGGTTATCACCAGTTTGCCTTTTTCAATAGAGACCTTGCCCCTGAAGGCTTTTGCCGCACCTGATTCAAGCAGACAGGAGTCTATCTTTGCCTGTACCTCCTTCACCTTCGCGGTGTATCCGTCCAGACCCGCCATGGCGGTTAGCGCCCCGCTGTAAGTCATGGCCGCGTCGAGGTATTTCCTGCGCCTCTCGGCTCCCTGTGCCTCTGCAATCATCTCCTCAATCTTCGAGGCGGCGATTTTCTTCTCGAATCTCGACGTGTCCATTCCGAGCTCGCCTGCTCTGGCAAGCTGCTTGCGGGCCTCCTGCGGGGCGTCGAGCACGACAAGAAACAGCAGTCCGAGCTGATAACGCGCCTTGGCCTCTTCCGAACCGAGGTTAAGCTGCGCGAGCCGCACGATGTCATCGGTACTGAGTTGATTGATTCTGACTTCTCGCGTAACTGCGCCGGCAGCGAAGATGAAGGATAGGTCTTTGACTCTTTCAATCGTACCTGTCTCTTTCCCCTTCCGGTCGATGTTGAAGGTCTGCTTGAGCCCGGTGAGGTTCTTGAGATTCGCCACTACGAGGCCAAGCGCTCCCCTGGCCTCCACGAGGTCGGCGGCTTTGGTTCTGAGCTCATAGGCAAGACCGGGGCCCACCTCAATCTTGACGCGCTCGTTTATCAGGCTAAGGGCCCCATCGAGATTCAGAGCGGCAATCTGAGCTGCAAGCTTCCCCTCGAACTGGGCACGGGAGCCTTCTGCACGCGCACGGCTTGCAGCGAGATAGTCTTTCTGTGCTTTCTTTATCCTGGCCCTTGCAGCACTCACCTTGGACTTGAGCTCCCTGGGCGCGGTGTCCGCCGTCTCGGCAATCAGGTCGAGCGCCTCCGAGAACTTCTTCTCGCCGGCAAGTGCAAGCGCCCTTGTGATACTCTTGTCGATGACTTTCCCGCGCTCCTTCTTTGCCCTGTTGAGGAGCAACGCGGCCTTCGCGGCAGATCCCGTCCCGCCAAACAGCTTGAGGTACGCAGTCGCCTCATTAAGCGCACCGTCGATTTTGCCTGTCGCGAGAAGCGACTCGAACTTGCGCTGCAGTGAGATATATTCCCGCGCCGCGACCCCTTCAAGAGCCTGCCTGGCAGTCGCGATTGCCTTGGGGTCAGTAGCTGTCTTGATGAATTCGCCGTACCTGCGCGCCACCTCGGCAGTTTCCTTCTGGTGGGTTCGAGCCCAATCCATGATTTGCTTGATTTCGCGCTGCTCAATCGAGAGGCCCTCACGCGGAGTGTCCGGTCTTTCCTTGTAGACCGGAGTCGAGCCCCCTGCGGTGTCAGGGCTGCCTGACGAGCCGCCGGTGCGGGCCGTGCCGGACGTTGGCTGGCCTGTGTACGCGGGCGGGCGCTTAACGGGCTTCTTGTCAGACATACTGGCGATGGCGACAATGACAATAAGCACAATCACGCCGACGGCGATAAGTGGTATGAACTTCTTGCCGCCGCCGGTTTTCACCACGATTTCCTCGCGCCGCTCGCCGGGCTTGCGGCGTTTGCGCGCCCTGATAACGGGGCCGGCGGCTGCGGGACGCTCACCTGCGATTACGCGCTCGATATCTCTTATCAACCCCTCCGGCGTCTGGTAGCGCTTGCCGCGGTCCTTAGCCGTCATCTTCCTGATAAGCTGCACAGTGCCGTTGGACAGGTCAGGCTTGAACTCCCGCGGGTCCGGCATCTTGTCAGTGATATGCTTTACCATGATTGAAGGGCCGGTAGGCCCCTTGAAGGGAACCTGGCCGGTCACCATGTGGAAGAGGGTGACACCCAGGGAGTAGATATCGGTTCTCGTGTCGAGGTCTCTTCGCCCTTCCGCCTGTTCCGGCGATACGTAGTAGGGCGTGCCCAGCACGATGCCCGCCTGCGTCATGGCTCCCGCTTCGTTGGCCTCCCGGGCAAGCCCCAAATCGCAGAGCCTGGCACGGCCCTCGGTGTCAAGCATGATGTTCTCGGGTTTTATGTCGCGGTGGATTATGTTGTTTTCGTACGCATGCTGGAGCGCCTTTGCCATCTGGAGGGTTATCGCCAGCGCCTCATCCTCGCCGAGCGTGCCTTCCCCTTCGAGAATCTCGCCCACGTTCATGCCCTCAACGTGGTCCATCGCATAGTAGTAAAGACCGTCGGACTCTCCGAAAGCGACCGCAGTTACAATATTGGGGTGGTTGAGCCTGCCGGCAGCCTTCGCCTCTCGGAGAAACCGCTGGAGGTAATGCTTGTCTCCGGCAAGGCGGGAAGGCAGGACCTTGAGGGCCACTATCCTGTCGAGCGAAACCTGGCGAGCCTTGTATACACTGCCCATCTGACCTTTTCCCAGCCGCGAGATTACCTCGTACCCGCCGATGCGGACCACCCTCTCCTTCTTCTTGGCTTCCTCGGCCTGCTCGCCCCGGGATATCTTGCGCGCGACATCGTCGGCCACAAAGCCCTTCTCAACCATGAGCTCCTTCAGGCCCTTGGGCAGGAGTCCCATCTCCTTGATGCGCTTCTGGATAATGGCGCACTCCTCCACCATCTCCATAGTGACAAGACCTGCGGCAAGCGCGGCCTTGGCGAATTCGCTGTCGCTCATCTCGGGCATGGCAATGCTCCTATGAGACAGAACCTACTCGGCGAAGGCGTCTGTATGAACCAGCTCGGAAAGGTCCCTGCGAGCCGGGGCATCGGGCGTCCGCTTGGGGTAGCCCAGCGGCAGAAGACAGACTACCTGGTAATCATCCGTAACACCCAGTATCTCGCCCGCAGCGCGGTAGTCGAAGGCGCCGACAATGACCGTTGCCAGCCCGAGCGCATGCGCCGCGAGGCATACGTTCTGTGTAGCCAGCGCGCAGTCATACATGTGCCACTGCCTGTCATCGTGGGCGACGCCCTTCTTGTAGCCCGCGGTCTTGAGTCGGCCGAGCACGGCGATAACGATGGGGCAGGCATCGAACGAATCGCACGCCGGGTTGTTGGGAGTCAGGGTCTCCTTGAGCCCGGCCTTCACCGGGGAGTCCTTGACGACAACGTAGCGGGCACACTGCTTGTTTGCCCAGGATGGCGCCCACCTGGCCCCGTCCAGTATCTTGCGCAGGTCATCCTCGGAGATAGCGGAGTCAAGGTAGTCTCGCACACTTCTTCTTCCAGTGATTGTCTCAAACAGCTCCATGGCTCCCCCTAAGTGGTTCAATCACGGGCTGTATGCTTCAACCCGGTTCTTGCCGTTCTGTTTGGCCTTGTACATCGCCTTGTCCGCCTTCTTGAACAGCCTCTTGGGGTCGGTATCTTCATGGTCGAGACTGGCCACGCCTATTGAGACGCACGCCGACACCGGCTCACCCGACTCACCGCCGTCAATGCGCGGGAAAGGGTAACTGGCAATAAGCGAGCGCAGCTTCTCGGCCTTCGCCTTCGCCTCCTCCAGCGAAGTCTCCGGGAGAATCAGGATAAACTCATCACCGCCCCAGCGGCAGACCACGTCGATTCGACGGGAGGACTCATGCGCAAGGCGGGCAATCTCCTTGAGCACGAGGTCTCCCTGGTCGTGTCCGAACTCATCGTTTATCTGCTTGAGGTTGTCCATGTCCATGTATATCAGAGAAAGCTCCCGGCCGTAGCGCTGCTCGCGCTCTATCTCTTCGAGCAGCTTGCGGTCAAAGTAGCGGCGGTTGTGCACGCCTGTCACCTGGTCGATTATCGAGTGTCTCTCCACCTGCTTGAACAGTCTCAGGTTGGTGATTGACAGCGCCAGGATGTCCGCCAGGGTGGTGAGTATGTCTCTCTGCTCCGCCTTCACAGTGCCCGAACTCGCAAACAGCAGCCGCTCATCCTCCTCGAAGAAGACCTGCAGCACGCCAATTAGCTTCCTGCGGCCGTGCAGCGGTATAATCTCCTCGCCCGGCTTGGTGCGTACTTTCTCGACGTTGCCGCGCAGTATCTTGGCCAGCCGGCCGCTGTCGCGAATCGAGACCCGCTTGTCCCCGACATCGACTGTCCAAGACCTGGGAACAAGATAGTCGCCCTCCTTCATGTGGAAGACGACATCCTTGTAGTTGAGCCCGCTCTTATCTGTGAGCATCCGGGTCGCGCGCTTGAGGAGCTCCTCCTCATCACCGGCGGCAAGAAGCTCTGTCGCGAACTTCGGCGTGTTCCTTATCTTCTCGGTCAACTGGTATATCCGCAGGCTGGACTTGGCCACCTCGATGTTGCGCTTCCTTTGAAGGTCAATCTGGCGCTCAAGCTGCTTCTGCAGCCGCTTCCTTCGCCCGATGTCTCTAACCGACCCGACACGCAGCTTCCTGTCGCCGAGCTTCACGTTGTTTACCGTGACCTCGACAAACCTGCGCCTTCCCGAATGCTGTATCACCTCCAGCTCAAATCGGTCGTACTGCACCCTCTTGCCGGGGTTGTCCAGCAGCTTGACCCTGTCGCGGTAGGCCTCATGCACAAGGTCGAGATGAGATACCTCGCCGGAGAGCAGCTCTTCCTTCGTGTACCCCATCAGCCGCTCGAAGGCATGATTGACAAGGACATACTTGCCTGTCTTGCGGTCGAGCACATACTGCGCGTCGTTCGAGTACTCGAAGAACAGCCCGTACAGCTCGGAACGAATGTCTTCCTGCTTCTCCATCCAACCGCCTTGACCTACTGCACGTTAAACAGCTAAATATAGCACAGATATTCCAAAAGTCAACCCAAATCAGCGCAGACTTCCTTTCACCACAGAGCCTTGGAGAACAACTCATGTGTAAGAAAGCACTACGGTGATATGTCAAATTGATTCTTGAAAAAAGTTTTGCTGCCGTTTGGAGACATAAAATCTCCAGCGGCGTGGTTCAACTCGTTTGAACCGCCGTTCTTTGACAATCAGGCTTGTTACGACTCGCGCCTTATGCGT